>MAAG01000172.1 GCA_002163065.1 Arcobacter sp. 31_11_sub10_T18 | reverse complement strand
CATGGATGAGATGTTTGATCCAATAGGTCAACAAATCTTACCAGAATCAATTCAACAACGATTAGAACTGTATAAACAAAGAAATGACTTTGAGCACGAAGAAGTAGAGTATAAAATCATCAAACAAAGAATATTAAATTATAGATTGTTAAGTGGTACGGTTAAAGTAAAAAAAGTAGTTCAAGCTTCTTATATTTTGTGTTATTCAACTTTGCAAAATGGAAAGATGAACGGACGAATTGAGTATAGTCAAAATGGAATTAATTACCTAAACAGAAATGAAGTGAAAGTACTTGATTTAAAAACTTTTAATACTTTGGCAAATACGACCTATGAGAGTGTTCATGAACTTATTTATTCACCTCTCGCATTTAGTGATGAGCTTATTATTAGAAATAAAATCACCAATAACCCTTTTGACTTAAGTACTATTGTGGTTCTGGATGAAATACAAGATGAAAAGTATGAGATTGTATTAAACGCGAAAATTTATGAAGATGTTGAAGAAAAACTTTTAACCAAGGTTGCCTCTTAATATGAAGATTTTAGTCAGTGCCCTTGAAACCTCATCCAATATTCATTTGGCTGCTTTAACCAAACACTTAAGTAGTGAGCATGAGTTAATAGGCATTTATGACAAATCTTTGGGTAATCCAAACTATGACATCACACAACTGGCTATCATGGGTTTTGTGGATGCCATAAAAAAACTGCCATTTTTTTTAAAGCTCAAAAAAGAGATGGTGGAACTGGCACGTGATGCTGACAAAGTTTTATTAATGGATGCTTCTGGTTTCAATTTACCTCTGGCCAAAAGCATACGTAAAAAGTATCCTGAAAAAGAGATTATTTATTATATTCTTCCCCAAGCTTGGGTTTGGAAAAAAGGAAGAATAAAAAAATTAGAAAAAATTTGTGATAAGTTATGCTCTATTATACCCTTTGAGCAAAAACTTTATACCAACAAAGAAAAGATTTCCTATGTAGGGCATCCTTTATTAGATGAAATTCATCATTTTAAATCAAACCTTAATTCCTCAGGAACAATTGCTTTTATGCCAGGAAGTAGAAAAACTGAAATCACGAATCATATGCCTGTATTTAGAGAACTCGGTAAAAAGTTTAACGACAAAACTTTGTTATTGATTATTCCTTCTAAGTTTGATGATGAATACATAGAAAAAACCTATGGAGACATCTCAGATTTTACCATTTCAAGAGATACACATAATACCTTACAAGAAGCAGAATTTGCATTTATTTGTAGTGGTACAGCTACGCTTGAAGCAGCTTTAATTGGGACACCTTTTATTTTAAGTTATATTGCAAAAAGTTTTGATTATTTTATTGGAAGTAAGATTGTTAAAATCCCTTATATTGGTCTTGCCAATATATTTTTTGATAAAATGGGAAAACCCATTATTCATAAAGAACTTTTTCAAGAAAACGTAACAGCTGACTCCTTATATGAAGAATATTCAAACATGGATAGAGAAAAGTTTTTCCAAAATTCACAAGTTCTTCGTGACTATTTGCAAAATGGAAGTTCGTTAAAAGTAGCTCAAATAATTCAAAATTAGTCATCTAGTATACATATAGTGAAAACTAAACTTATTTTGGATAAAATATCCTAAATTTACAAATATAAAAAATTAAATAAAATATTTAGGACAAAAATGTTTGACATAACACAAATACAAGAAATTCTTCCTCACAGGTATCCTTTACTTTTAGTAGATAGAGTAACAGATATGGAAGAAGGAAAAACAATAAAAGCCTTCAAAAATATCTCTATTAGTGAACCTGCATTTCAAGGACACTTTCCTGGTCATCCAATTTATCCAGGAGTTATGATTCTTGAAGGAATGGCACAAGCTGGTGGAATTTTAGCACTTAAAAGCAGTGGTCTATCAGATGAAGAATTAAAAAACAAACTGATTTACTTCATGAGTATTGATAAAGCAAAATTTAGATCTCCCGTAACTCCAGGAGATAAGTTAGAATATGAAATCACGGTATTAAAACTTCGAAAAACTCTTATTGTATTAGAAGGTAAAGCATTTGTTGATGGGAAACTAGCAGCAGAAGCTGAACTTAAAGCGATGATTGTAGACAAATAATGAGTCAAATTCATCCAAGTGCCATAATAGAAGAAGGTGCCATTATTGGACAAGATGTTTCAATAGGTGCATTTACTATTATAGGTTCAGAAGTTAAAATAGGAGATGGTACTAGTATTGGCTCACACAGTCTAATTACTGGTAAAACGACCATTGGAAGACACAATGAGATATTTTCCCATGCAACCATTGGTTCTATTCCTCAAGATTTAAAATTTGATGGAGAAGATGTAGAGTTAATCATTGGTGATCACAATACCATTCGAGAATATACACTGTTTAATCCAGGGACAATTGGTGGCGGAAGTAAAACAGTTATTGGTAACAAAAATCTATTTATGGGATATGTTCATGTGGCACATGATTGTATCATTGGAAATAATTGTATTTTTGCAAATGTAGCAACACTTGCAGGTCACGTAGAAATTGGTGATCATGTGGTTGTAGGTGGATTAGTGCCTGTACATCAATTTTGTAAACTTGGAAGTTTTGCAATGATTGCAGGAGGTTCGGTTGTAACTCAGGATATTCCTCCCTTTTGTTTAGCAGAAGGTAATCGAGCAGTATTAAGAGGACTTAACCTTACAGGACTTCGAAGAAACTTAAAAAATAGAAGCGATGTGGATCAAATCAAAAAAGCTTATAAAGAGATTTTTGAATCAGGAAATGCTATTTCTGATACAGCAAAAGCATTAAAACTAAAAAATGACAACCCTTACGTAATGGAGCTTGCAAGTTTTGTAACTGAAACAAAACGTGGAATTCCATTTAACAGAAAATAAAACGGAGAAAGTAATACTAATGGAAAAACTTATATGTGACTTTTGTGGTTCAAAAGACAGCGAAAAAAATCCAATCATTTCTGGAGATAAAGCTTGTATTTGTCAATCATGCGTTTCTACAGCTCATGAAATTATGGTGAGTACGAACAAAGACCCAGAAGAAAAAAAAGAAATTGCTACAACAGAGTCTAAAGTTACTTTATTAACTCCCAGTGAATTAAAAGCTCTTTTAGACGATTATGTAATTGGTCAAAGTAGAGCGAAAAAAGTATTGTCAGTGGCTGTTTACAATCACTACAAAAGAATTTTTAAAAAAGTAGCTGATGATGATACAGAGATTAACAAATCAAATGTACTGTTAATAGGTCCAACAGGTAGTGGTAAAACACTTCTAGCTCAAACAATAGCAAAACATTTAGATGTGCCTTTAGCAATTGCTGATGCTACAAGTTTGACTGAAGCTGGTTATGTGGGTGATGATGTTGAAAATGTTGTTACGAGACTAGTTCAAGCAGCTGATGGTGATGTAAAAAAAGCAGAACAAGGAATCATTTTTATTGATGAAATTGATAAAGTTGCACGTATGAGTGAAAACAGATCAATTACCAGAGATGTTTCAGGTGAAGGTGTTCAGCAGGCTATGTTAAAAATCATTGAAGGTAGTGTTGTAAACGTTCCACCAAAAGGTGGAAGAAAACACCCAGGTCAAGATGCCATTCAAGTTGATACTACAAATATCTTATTTATTTGTGGTGGAGCTTTTGATGGTCTTGAAGATATCATCAAGAAAAGACAAGGCGGAAACGTTCTTGGTTTTAATCAAGAGAAAAAAACAAAACAAGATGAAATCGAGTTAATCACTCTTGTTGAGCCAGATGACTTAGTTAAATATGGTCTAATCCCTGAGTTAATTGGGCGATTGCATATGATTGCAACATTAAATGAAATCACAGAAGAAGATATGGTACATATTTTAACTGAGCCAAAAAATGCACTTATCAGACAATATAAAAAACTATTTAAAATGGATGATGTAACATTAGAATTTACAGATGAAGCCTTATTGGAAATTGCAAAACTTGCATTAGAGAGAAAAACAGGGGCAAGAGGTTTACGTTCAATTTTAGAAGATGTTATGTTAGATATCATGTTTGATTTACCAACTTATAAAGAGAAAACAATTACTATTACAAAAGAAGTAGTGTTAAAAGAGAAGCAACCACAAGTAGCTTAAAAAAGGAAAGAAATGATTTTTGATAAATTTATAGGACTTTTTTCAAATGATATGGCCATTGACCTTGGTACTGCAAATACAATTGTATCTGTAAAAGGTAAAGGTATTATTATTAATGAACCTTCAGTTGTAGCAGTACAACATGATAGATATGGTAGAGATAAAATATTAGCAGTTGGACAAGAAGCCAAACAAATGATTGGAAAAACGCCTTTAAATATCCAAGCAGTTCGTCCTATGAAAGATGGTGTTATCGCTGACTTTGAAATGACTGAACGAATGATCAGATATTTTATTGAAAAAGCACACCAACGAAAATCATTTATACGTCCACGTATCATTATTTGTATTCCACACGGAATTACTCAAGTTGAACGAAAAGCGGTAAAAGAATCTGCAATTAGTGCAGGTGCACGTGAAGTATTTCTAGTTGAAGAACCAATGGCAGCAGCTATTGGAGCTGGAATCCCAGTTAGTAATCCAGATGGTTATGTAGTAGTAGATATTGGTGGAGGTACAACTGAAATTGGTGTGACTTCACTGGGTGGGTTGGTTCTTAGTAAATCAATCAAAGTTGCAGGAGATAAGTTTGATAAATCAATTATTGATTATGTTAGACAAAACTACAACTTATATATTGGTGAAAGAACAGCTGAAAATATTAAAATTGAAATCGGAACTGCAATCAAACTTGATAAAGAATTAAAAATTCGAGTTAAAGGTCGAGATAACTCTGGGTTATTATCAACAATTGAGCTAGGTAGTGAGGGAGTTCGTTCTGCTATTAAAGAACCCCTTAAAGAGATTTGTAGTGCAGTGCGAAATGTTTTAGAGGACATGCCACCAGATTTAGCAGGTGATGTTGTTGATAATGGTGTAATCTTAACAGGTGGGGGAGCACTAATACGTGGTCTTGATAAATATCTTGGTGATATTATTAAACTTCCAGTTAAAGTTGCAGATGAGCCATTACTAGCAGTTGCTTATGGAACAAGTCTAGTATTAAATGAGGAAAAGTTGTTAAGATTAATATCAAATGAGTAAATTTGCATTTTTTCTTGTAACACTTCTAATTGGTCTGTTTTATGTACTTCATTTTGATGAAGTACTAGCAGACCGCTTCACAGCTATTAATAATCTAAAAAAAGAATATATTCTCCAAACGGATACTTTAACATCGACTATTTCTAGCTTTTTTGATCAATCTTCTAAAATTAAAGAATTAACACAAGAAAATCAAGAGCTTTTTAAATTCAAAAACTTACATACCAGCTCAACCCATGAACTTTCCAATATTCAAGCTAATATACAAACATTAAATATACAAGAAGAATCTTTAGAAATAGTCAAAGTTCTTTCCTATGTTAACTTTAATGATTTTACTAAGGTTTGGTTAGATATCGAAAAACAAAACGATAATATCCAAGGTTTGGTTGATGGTGAATATAGTGCAGGAATTGTTGTACGCAAAGCTAATAAAGCACAAGCTTTATTAAATGGTCACGAAAAAAGTAATTATTCTGTTTATATAGGGCAGAATAAAGCACCTGGAATTATTCACAAAAACAAACACAAAGATTTACTCAGTATCAAATATATTCCCATTTGGATTAATATTAATATTGGAGATGAAGTGATTACTTCAGGAATGGATAATATCTTTTTTGAAGGATTAAAAGTAGGAAGAGTTGTAAAGATAAATAAAATGCAAGATCAACAAGAAGCGTTTATAAAACCTTACTCACAAGTTTTACAAAAGAAATATTTTTATATTTATAAAAAAGAGCCTACTAAAACTCCTCTAAAAAAAGACGAAGAACCTCAACTTAAAAAGAAACCATAGTTTTATCTCTTAAATCATTTATTGATTTACCTTCATTTACTTTATATTGAAATTAGATTTACTCTTTATTGATAGTATGACATCAACTAATATTAAAGGGAATATAAATGAGCCTAAAATTGAAGTCACAACTAACACTAAGCCTAACTGTAGTAATTTTAGTCTGTTTTGGAGTATTTTTATTTTCCAGTATAATCAAGTTGGATAAAATTAATGATACAAAATCACAAAACTATATTGAAATACTAGAAATACAATCAATTAAAAAACTTAACTTCTCAATAAATCAAATTCTAATGGATATTGCAATTAAAGAGCCTATTGAAGAAATCAATGCCAAAAACATCAAAAAAGTGAATATTCTTTTTAAGAAACTTAGACAAAAAGAACAAAGCTTAATCCTTATTGCCAATAATCATCAAGAAAGACACTTAGTATTAAAACTTCTGAATGCATTTAGAGAGTTAGAATTTATCACGAAATCAGATTTAATTCCCCTAGCTAAAAAGAGTGTTAATAAAAAATCATTCTTTATAACATATACTCAAGTAAAAAATATTTCTAAACGTATGGAAATAGATTTAGAAAGTATTATTGGCAATATTCATAAAACATTAGAAAGAACAAATCAAACAAAAAGTGTTTTAGTTAATGAGATGAAAAAGAGTATTGTGATTATAGTACTTGTGTTGATTTTATTTTCTATATTGTCCTCTCTATTTATTTTTAGAGGAACAAACAATTCATTAAAAGAATTCCAAATAGGCCTTTTGGACTTCTTCAAATTCTTAAATAGTGAAACTGACCATACAAAACTCTTATATGAAAGTAAAGATGAAATTGGAAAGATGGCAATTGCAATTAATCAGAATATGAAAAATATCAAATTGAATATAAAAGAAGATAGGAAATTTATCCATGAAACCATTAACATTTTATCAGAATTTGAAAAAGGAGATTTAACTCAAAAAGTCAACCTTCCAGTTAAAAACCCCTCATTACTACTTTTGAAACAAAAACTTGATGATTTATACTAGCCTTAATAAGGAAGGTAAGGATAAAGAGAAAAGTCTTCTACTTAGTAGCTTGCCATGACTTTATCAACATCACCCCAAGATAACTTATCGTCTGGTTTAGAGTTTTTAAACATGTTAAAAATGTATCGTGCAAACATATCTGTTTCCAAATTAACTTTTGATCCCACTTTATATCTTCTGAACAATGTATTTTTGATGGTATGAGGAATAATAGTTAACCTAAATGTATCATCATTAACATCATTTATTGTTAAAGAAACTCCATCAATAGTTACACTACCTTTGGGAATAATAAATCGTGCATATTCATTTGGTAAACAAATAACATAATCAGTAGAGTTCCCACTATTGGTTATTGACTTTACAGTTCCGAGACAATCAACATGTCCTTGAACAATATGCCCTTCAAATCTATCTCCCATCATCATCGCAGGTTCAATATGAACTTGACCTCTATAATTTTCCATTGCAAGAATATTTTTAGATTCAGGGGAAAGTTCCACTGTAAAAGTACCTGGTGCAAATCGCACTACTGTTAAACATGCACCATTTACAGCTATGGAGTCTCCAAGTTTTGGAGCATATTGTGCTTTTAGTGTTAAAAAATTGTTTTTTAAACTAATCACTTCTGCTATTTCACGAATTAATCCTGTAAACATGGCATCTCCTTAAAAAATTTGGATATATTTCAATTTTTCGCTATCATACCGAAAATTTATTAAGAAGCAAATTTTAATAAAAATTATGCTTCATTAATTCAGAAACAAAATAAAATATTAATTGAAAACAATTATTCAATTATCAAAGCTATCTTAGTATAATTGCTAAGTGACTTTTATTTAGACAAGGAATACAATGGAATACGATATTATTGTTGTTGGTGGAGGACATGCGGGGATTGAAGCATCTTTAGCAGCTGCAAGAATGGGTAAAAAAACCCTACTAATTACTATGTTAGTTGAGCAAATTGGAGCAGCTTCATGTAATCCAGCAATTGGTGGCCTTGCTAAAGGACACTTGGTACGTGAACTTGATGCAATTGGTGGAGAGATGGGCTTATGTACAGATGCAACAGGAATTCAATTTAGAATTCTAAATGCCTCAAAAGGTGCAGCTGTTCAAGGAAGTCGTGCGCAAATTGACATGGACAAATATCGAGAATATATGCGTGATATTTGTCACAATACATCTAACTTAGAAATATATCAAGATGAAGTTACTGAACTTATCGTTAATGATGAATTAAACGAAGTAAGTGGAATCAAAACAAAACTTGGTGAAGAATTTACAGCACATAAAGTTATCTTAACAACAGGTACATTTATGAAAGGACTCATTCATATAGGAGAAAAAACTTATGAAGCTGGTCGAGCTTGGGAATTACCTTCGTCAACTTTATCAACTCAACTAAAAGAGTTTGGATTAAATGTAGGAAGACTTAAAACAGGAACACCTGCAAGAATTGACGGTAAATCAATTGATTTTTCTAAAGTAGAGGAACATGGAGGAGATGAAAAACCAACTCCTTTTTCTTTTAGAACTGATAAATCAGCTTTTAACCCAAAACAATACCCATGTTATATCACCTATACAAATCTAGGAACGCACGATACCATTAGTAATAACTTTGATAGAGCACCAATGTTTACAGGTCAAATTCAAGGTAGCGGACCTCGATATTGTCCAAGTATAGAAGACAAAGTAAATAGATTTGCTGAGCGTGAACGTCATCAATTATTTTTAGAACCACAAACTACTTCTTGTTCAGAATATTATGTCAATGGACTAAGTACCTCTATGCCTATTGATGTTCAAAAAGATATGATTCATTCAATTATTGGTTTAGAAAATGCAAAAATCGTTCGATATGGATATGCTATTGAGTATGATTATGTTGATCCAACAGAATTAAAACACACGCTGGAAACAAAAAAAGTAAAAAACCTTTATCATGCAGGTCAAATAAATGCAACTACGGGTTATGAAGAAGCAGCATCGCAAGGGTTAATGGCTGGAATAAACGCTGCGCTGTCTATCGATGGGAAGAAACCTTTTATTCTAAGACGTGATGAGGCATACATTGGTGTGTTAATTGATGATTTAGTTACGAAAGGAACAACAGAACCATATAGAATGTTTACCAGTCGAGCAGAATATAGACTTCTTTTAAGAGAAGAAAGTGCCGATATGAGACTTTCACATTATGGCTATGAATTGGGACTTATTGATGATAAAACCATCAAGAATGTACAGTTCAAAGAAAAAACAATTCAAGAAGCATTGGAATACCTTAAAAGTGATTGGTTTACTCCTAAAAAAGAGAACTTAGAACTTTTAGAAAGATTGGGGCAAGATAAAATTAGAGATAGAGTTCTACTCATAGACGTTGTAGGAAGAAATACTATTGAAACGGCTCATTTTGATGAGTTAGTACCAAAATATATTGAACTAAATACTTATTTAAAAGAACAAATTATCATCGAAGCAAAATATTATCGATATGTGGAAAAACAAAAAAAACAAATTGATAAAATGAAAAAAATGCTTCAATTAAAAATACCAAGTGACTTCAATTATAAGGGCCTGCCAGGTCTTTCAAATGAAGCAGTGGAAAAATTAGAAAAGTTTAGACCACCAACACTATTTAATGCGGGTGAAATTTCTGGATTAACTCCAGCAGCCATTGATATTATTCACTTACATATCAATGTATCAAATAAAAAACAAATCTAGGGCCTCAATTGCCCTAGAGAAAAATTTATCAGTAAATCCTTCTCTCCTCCTAACCTCCAAAGTAACAATATGAGTTCTAATTTTCAATTTATTTATTCAAAATCCACGCGATTAGAAAACTAGCTCAAACACTTAAATACATCTTAACTATTTTTTAGCTAGAATCGCAAATTAATTACAATCAATTTGGAGTATCAATACATGACTAAATATATTTTTGTGACAGGTGGAGTTTTAAGCTCACTAGGAAAAGGAATTACTTCTGCATCAATTGCAGCATTGTTAAAACAGTCTGGTTTTAAAGTAAGTATGCTTAAAATCGACCCGTACTTAAATGTCGATCCAGGAACAATGAGTCCACTGGAACATGGAGAAGTTTTTGTAACAGCTGATGGTGCTGAAACAGACTTAGATCTTGGACATTACGAAAGATTTATTGATGCCACTTTAGAAGCAAAAAACAACTTTACAACAGGTCAAGTTTATCAAAGTGTATTAAAGCGTGAACGTGAAGGTGGATATTTAGGTCAAACTATCCAAGTAATCCCTCATGTTGTTGATGAAATCAAAAGTAGAATTTATGATGCAGGAAAAGAAAAAGATTTTTTAATCATTGAGCTTGGTGGAACAGTAGGAGATATTGAAGGTCTTCCTTTTATGGAATCAATCAGAGAAATCAGACATGCACTAAGAGATAAAGTAATGAGTATTCATGTAACTTTAATTCCTTATATTGCTGCAGCGGGTGAGTTAAAAACCAAGCCTACTCAACATAGTGTTCAAGAGTTAAGAAGAATTGGTATTATGCCACATATGTTAGTATGTAGAACTGAGAGAAAATTACCTGAAGAGTTAAAAAGAAAACTTGCTATGAGTTGTGATGTTCCAGAGGATTCAGTTATTGAATGTGGAGATGCAGCTTCTATTTATCAAGTTCCTATGAACTTCTTAAAAGAAGATATTTTAGCTCCAATTGCAAAACACTTTGGACTTGATTCAATTAAACCTGAAATGGACGAGTGGGATAACTTAGTTAAACACATCGTTGCTCCTAAAGATGAGATATCTGTTGCATTTGTTGGTAAATACTTAGGATTAAAAGAATCTTATAAATCACTTACTGAAGCATTAATTCATGCAGGTGCCCATTTAAATACTAAAGTGACTCTTAACTGGTGTGACTCTGAAGAAATCGAAGATAAAGGTGCTGAAGAAGTAATCAAAAATTCTGACTTAGTACTTGTTGCTGGTGGATTTGGTGAACGAGGCGTTGAAGGTAAACTTCAAGCAATCGAGTATGCAAGAGTAAATAAAATTCCATATTTGGGAATTTGTCTGGGAATGCAATTGGCAATTTTAGAATATGCTAAAAACGTTTTAAATATAGAAGATGCAAATTCAATTGAATTTAACAAAGAAACTAAAAATCCTATGATTTATCTTATTGATGAATTTATGGATCAAAGCGGAAATACTCAGTTAAGAACTCATGAATCACCAATGGGTGGAACAATGAGATTGGGAGAGTATCCATTTGAACCAAAAAAAGGTACTCACTTAAAAGCGGCCTATGGAAATGACAAAATATACTTTGAAAGACACAGACATAGATATGAAGCAAATCCAACGTATAAAGCTGCTTTAGAAAAAGCAGGTATGATTGTAAGTGGTGAATCAAATGGTCTTATTGAAGCGGTTGAAATCAAAGATCACCCTTGGTTTGTAGGTGTTCAATTTCACCCAGAGTTTACATCACATTTACAAACTCCAAATCCCATTATTTTAGATTTTGTTAAACAAGCGTTAAAATAATCGTACGTAATGTCAAAAATTACAAAATCTAAACTGCATGAAATTTTATCTGCTAGAAACAGTAATAACCCTTACTCTAAACTAGCAGATATACCCAAACCAGATAGTTTTAAAGATATTAAGAAAGCTACACTTCGAATCAAAGAAGCCATCTTAAATAAAGAAACCATCACCATTGTAGGTGATTATGATGTGGATGGGGTTGTTTCAACTTCTATCATTGTAGACTTCTTTGAAAAAATAAACTACAAAGTTAACTACATCATTCCCAATCGATTTAAACATGGTTATGGGCTATCCACTAAAATCGTTGATTTAATTGATGATGGTTTGGTAATTACAGTGGATAATGGAATAGCTGCTGTTGCCTCTTCAAAACTTTTAAAAGATAAAGGTATTGATTTAATCATCACAGATCACCATACAGTAGGAGATGAATTACCAGAGGCTTTGGCAATAGTAAATCCCAAACAAGAAGATTGTAACTTCCCATTTAAAGAAATTTGTGGAGCTCAAGTTGCTTGGTATTTATGTGCATCTGTTAAATCTGAGCTAAACTTAGATGTAAATATGGCAGACTTTTTAGATTTACTATGTGTGGCCATTATTGCAGATATTATGCCAATGACTTCACTTAACTTTACCATGGTAAAACAAGGTCTTAAAAAGATAAAAACCAGTAAACGACCAGCTTTTATTGAGTTAAATACATGTATGAGAAAAGACAAATTTATCTCTGATGATATTGGTTTTTTAATAGCTCCTAAAATTAACTCAGCAGGTCGAATGGAAGATGCCTCTACGGCATTGAAGTTTTTACTCTCCTCAAGCCCTAATGAAGCACAAGATGGCTTATATGCCCTTAATGACTTAAATGACTATAGAAAAACTCTTCAAGAGCAAATTAGCTGTAAAGCTATGTCTGAAGTTGATGATAATGACACAGTAATCGTTGTGTGGGGTGAAGATTGGCATGAAGGTGTTATTGGAATAGTAGCGTCAAAACTTTCCAATCATTTTAAAAAACCAGCTTTTGTATTATCAATCACTGATGGTGTTGCAAAAGGAAGCGCGAGATCCAATGGTGAAATTTGTCTTCATGAGATAATCACCCAAACAAAAGATTTATTGTTAGGTTTTGGTGGACACAAGAATGCTGCTGGAGTATCACTTAGAGCAGAGAATTTAAGTGCTTTTAAAAATAACATTAATGAAATAGTACGATTTAATGACAAACCTCTTCATAATACAATCCCCACCATTGGTGAGTTAGACGTAAAAAGTGTTGATATGGAGTTTATATCTATCATTGAAGAGTTTGAACCTTATGGCCTTGAAAATTCAAAACCAATATTTCATATACAAGATGCTGTTATCTTAAAAGAAGAATTCATAGGAAAAGAGCAAAATCATTTAAAATTAACATTAAAAATTGATGGTTTTATTTTTGATGCCTTGAAGTTTCATCATAACTCAAAATTGAATAAAGATAAAATAAATTTAATCGTAGCAGTCAATAAAAATGAGTTTAGAGGTGTATGTAAAGCGCAGTTTTTGATTCAGGACTTTGTATAACTTACAAAGTCATTGGTTGAAAGATTCTTCTTTGTTGCTTCTTTTTCTCTACATAATCTAGTTTTCTAATTTCTTTATCAAGGGCAACACTTTCAGTTGAAGAACTAAGAATATGTCCCGTTCTAATATCAATAAGTTTTACAAATAAAATTAATCTTCTATGGGTAATACTATAAGTTCCAACCATCGCAAATCTTTCTTCATCAATTACATTATAAATATCTTTTAGCTTACGACTTAAAATATTAAAACCTGATTCACCAATTTTAAAGGTTTTACTTAATTCTACTTCTTTAATAATAATGTTTTTAGCAGACAATTCATTTTTCAATGTCTCAGATAATAAAAAACCTAATTTTGAATGATTTTTTAAGTTATCAATATTTACAAAATCCGTCACTAAAATAACATCGTCTTTTGCCAATTCATTTTTAATTTTTTCATATGAGGTATTTACCATTTTTGCAAGCAAGGCTTGAAAATCATTTGAACCATCAATATTTTTATAAGAGCATCCTGAAAGGATAAACATAAAAAGAATTGAAGTTATCACTAACCTCAAACTTTTTATTTTTGTTAGATTAAGTTTCATTGAGTAGTTTATTCTTGAGTAATTCTAATTGCTCTTGGTGGTTTACAATCTTTAAAGATTCTACAATCATTTCTTAGTCCATGAACATAAGTAGATCGTGAAGAAGAAATAATTTGTCCACTTGAATTATCTATTACTCTTGCATTTAACATTACTTTCCCATACTGTCTAGAGTACGTACCAACAACAACATATGTACTTGCTATTGTATTTTTTAATTTACTGATATCTCGAGTAATAAAGTATTCACCCTGCTCATTAATTGAAACAGATACTTGTCCTCTAAATTCAACAATATTAAATCCTCTGTTTGACAATTCATTAATCAGACTTTCACTTAAAACTCTTCCAAATTCAGAAGTCTTTTTTAAATTATCCAATCTAACAAAAGAAGTAATTAATACCGCTTTGTTTGTTTTCATTTTATTGTTTTTCATCATTTGAGTTGATAAACTAGCAATTGTAGCTTCTAAAGTAGCTTGGGTAGTAACATGCGCTTGCATGTCAGCTGCAATTTTCATGTGTTGTTTAACCAATTGAACTTTGTTGTTTGCCTTGGTAACCTCATCAACTTTTACTTCTACTTTTTTCTTATCTGGTGCATCCATTGTTACTTTAGGCATAACTTTCATCGGTTTTTTAACCTCTGTCATTTTTGTAGTTGCCATTTTTTCTTCTGTCTTAGGTGTAGCTTCTTGGCCTGCGAATGCGCATCCTACAAGTCCAGTAACAAGAACCACAAAAAAAGATTGTTTTAGTAATTTAAGCATATATACTCTCCTTAATCAAAATTATTAAATTTTATTTAAACTTAACTTACATTCTCATGAAAAGACCTACAAAATAAGCCATATCAAGCCTTTTATTGTTTTCTTAATTAAATTATTTTATATTTAAAGTATACTTTAGCTTAAAAAGGATTTCTAGGACTAATATCATTTTACTTTTAGCTTTAAGTTTTCAAGAATTGAATGGATATTTTATACTGTAATAATATTGAGCAATGAGATAAGTTAGGAAATAAAAAAGGCTTATTAACAGCTCACTGTCAACAAGCCTAATTTTATCTAGATATTTTTATTTTTTATCAAAGTCAGGGATTCTACCTACATAGGCTTCAATCTCTCGTAACTCATCATCAGTGTGACCCATTAAATCTTTTGATTTTTTGATACCATTTTTTGATACCCATACCATATTATGATGAGTAGCTTTTAATTTTTTTGCGTAATGATTATGAGTATCTTCTAATTCAGTTTCACCATAACACGTACAAAAATATGTTTTGCCATCTCTAACCTCAACATATACACCCGTTCCTCTAATACCAGCGGTAAGGTTAGGAGTTTTAACCACATGGTCACCATCTCCATGTTTAAAAACTGCAAGTACTCCACCACTAATTACATTTAGAACTTTAGATGTTCCTTCTTTTTTAACTGAAAATTTGCTATTTGAATTTGCTAAAAATGCACTTTTCCCAATGTTAAAAGACACTTTAGATTTTCCCTTTGTTTGTATAAAATCACCAAATTTTATCTTTTGATTCTTTACCATTTTTTTACCATTAATTAAAACATTACCACTATTTTTTACTATTTGATTTGCATTTAAAAAACTAACAACTGAAATTAGTAAAAAAACTAGAACTTTTTTCATTATATTTCCTCATATTAAATTTATCGATTTTATTATATCATAAACCATGAAAAGTCTAAACCTAAAATTTCTTCTGTATTACTTGGCTCTGTATATCTTTATGTCACTGATATATTTTAGCTTTCAATCTTATACAAATAACTTTGATACCAAATTACGAGAGATCTTTTTTGAGATAAGAGGTGAGGTTCCAGCATCTAAAGATATCGTTATAGTGGATATTGATGAAAAGTCCTTAAAACAGCTAGGACAATGGCCTTTTGGTAGAGATAAGATGGCCCAAACTCTAATCAATCTTACCAATGCGCAGGTGGGTATTATTGGCCTTGATATCGTATTTGCTGAATACGATAGGCTCTCTCCTCACACTCTAGCACAACAATTAAATGTGCAAGGTGATTTTTTAGACCACGATACTATTTTTGGAAATATCATCGCCAATACTCCAACTATTCTTGGTTATTTTTTTACCAATGAGAAAAATGACAATATTGCACCCAATATTGCTACACCAATTGTAGATGCAAAAAATACAAAAATGTTATTAACTGCAAATGGAGTAGTGTCAAATATTACACCGGTTCAAGAAAACAGTTATTCCAGCGGTTTTTTTAACGCAGCACCTAGCTCAACAGGTAAAATAACACAGATGCCCCTTATGATGAAATATCAAGATAAAATATATCCTTCTTTGAGTTTGGAAATAATAAGAGCCATTAGGCAAGTTCAAAATACACATATAACCTATGAAGATAATATTCTAAGAGGTATTAACTTGGATGAATTTTTAATACCTACAGATGATAAAGGTTTTTTTACACTAAACTTTAGAGGTCCACAAAGAAGTTTTAAATACATCTCTTTTGCAGATATTTATAACAATACCTTTGATGAAAAAGATATTCAAGGTAAAATTGTATTAATAGGTACCAGTGTAACCACCTTGGCAGACTTAAGAGCTACCGTGTATGATTTGTCTATGCCAGGTGTTGAAATTCATGCAACTTTACTTGACAATATTTTCAAACAAGATTTCCTATATATGCCAACATGGTCCGTTGCCCTTGATGCCTTAATGATTTTTTCACTCATACTTATTTTAGGATATATATTAATGGTATTAAAACCTATTTTTATTTTTCCTTTTGTACTTATTCTAACATCTGGATTATATTACTATTTATATGATTTGTTATTCCGTGATGGGATTATTGTTAATTTATTTTTTCCTCTTGTTTGTATTATTTCAAGTACATTATTAACAACCCTTCTAAAATATTTTGAAGAGCGAAAAATATCATTGTTTATCAAAAGTAAATTTGCTAAAAAAGTCTCCCCAGCTGTGATGGAAGATCTACTCCAAAAAGAGGATGACGCTTTTAAGGTCAAAAACTCAGAGCTCACTGTTTTCTTTAGTGATCTTCGTGATTTTACTAAGATTTCTGAAAAACTCAATGATCCCCAAAGACTTATCAACTTATTAAACTGTTATATGGAACCCATGACCAATAAGATTATCGAAAAAGAAGGAACAATTGATAAGTTTATAGGCGATGCTATTATGGCTTATTGGAACGCACCTCAAGTTTGTATAAAACATGCTGACTCTGCCGTTACTTGTGCTCTAAATCAACTAGAAGCATTAGGCAAACTCAATATTCAAATAAAAAAAGAATATGACTTAGAGCTTGATATTGGAATTGGTTTAAATTCTGGATTATGCACAGTTGGAGAAATGGGCTCCCTTGGACGATCTGATTATACTATTATTGGTGATAACGTAAATTTGGCTTCTAGAGTTGAAGGTTTGACAAAGTTTTTTGGAGTTAAGCTAATTATTACGGAACAAACAAAAAAACTTTTAAAAGATACCTATACCATAAAAGAATTGGCAACAGTAAAAGTAAAAGGAAAAGAGGAAGCAACTACATTATTTGAAGTCATTGATTTAAAAAACGAACAATCTCAAGATGAATTATTGTTTCAAAAAGCTTTAGAATATTTTAAAAAAGAAGATGTAAAAAATGCTTTAGAATTATTTTTACAACTTGATATGAATAAATATTTTAAATTAAATCAGCTCTATATACATGCCTGCCAAAAACAATTAAATAAGCCATCCAAAAACTTTAATCCCATCTTCGATTTAGACTTTAAATAAATGCTTTTTTAGATATAATACTTTACTAAAAATCACAATAAAGTATATATATGTCAACAATCCCTCAATTTACACATTTACATTTACACACAGAATATTCACTTCTTGATGGAGCCAACAAAATTAAAGTTTTGGCAAAAAAAGTCAAAGAAATGGGTATGACCAGTGTTGCAATGACTGATCATGGAAACTTATTTGGAGCCATTGACTTCTACAATGCAATGAATGCGCAAGGGATTAAACCCATCATTGGAATGGAAGCTTATATTCATAACCATGAGGATTTAGGTGACAAATCATCTCGACAGCGGTTTCACTTATGTTTATATGCTAAAAATGAAATAGGTTACAAAAATCTTATGTATTTAAGCTCTCAAGCTTATATGCATGGTTTTTACTATTATCCTAGAATTAACAAAAAACTTCTTCGTGAAAACTCTGAAGGAATTGTGTGTAGTGGAGCTTGTTTACAAGGGGAAGTAAGCTGGCATTTAAATACAAAAAATGAAAGAAATGTAAAAAATGGAGCAAAAGGATACGAACGAGCCAAAGAAATTGCTTTAGAGTATCATGATATTTTTGGTGATGATTTTTACTTAGAGATTATGCGTCATGGTATTCCAGATCAACATTTTATTGATGACCCAATTTTGAAAATTGCCAATGAAACGGGTATCAAAATCTTAGCAACCAACGATACTCACTATTCAGAACAAAAAGATGCCGAAGCACATGAGGCATTTATGTGTATTGCAATGAATAAACTTTTTGATGATCCCAATCGTATGAGACACTCTGTACATGAGTTTTATTTAAAAACGCCAGAACAAATGGCAAGACTCTATGCAGATATTCCAGAAGCCATTTGGAATACTCAAGAAATTGCAGATAAGTGTAACCTTACCATTAAACTAGGAGACCCAACTCCTCCAAACTTTAAATTTACTCGGAATAAAGCAGCCATAACCAACTTAGCTCTACCAGAACCTGATTTAGAGTACTCTTTAGAAAATGACAAAATACTTTTTATTGATGAATGTTGGAGAGGTTTAGACAAACGTCTTGAAATAGTTGATCCATCTAAACACCAAGAGTACAAAGACAGACTACAAGTTGAAATTGATATTATCAATAACATGAAATTCCCAGGATACATGTTAATTGTATGGGATTTTGTTATTGTGGCAAAAGAAATGAAAATTCCAGTTGGTCCTGGACGTGGATCAGCAGCAGGAAGTCTGGTGGCTTTTTCACTTGAAATTACCGATATTGATCCCATGCCTTATGGTTTGCTTTTTGAGAGATTTCTAAATCCTGAGCGTATATCAATGCCAGATATTGATATGGATTTCTGTCAAGCAAGACGAGGTGAAATAATTGATTATGTTGTACAACAGTATGGTCGAGCAAATGTTGCCCAAATCATCACCTTTGGTAAACTTTTAGCAAAAGGGGTTATTAGAGAT
>MAAG01000049.1 GCA_002163065.1 Arcobacter sp. 31_11_sub10_T18 | reverse complement strand
ATCTAATCTATTATTGGAAGGATTTGCACTAAATGGATTAGAAGATGACTACGAAAATATAAAAGAGCCTTTTTTAAATATTAATACAATGAATCAAAAAATAGTTAAAGAGTTATTTACTATGTTAGAGTCTAGAAATCTAACTTAGTATTTAGAGTAAACCCTCATCCTTAAAACTAAAATAGCCATTTTTAGAGACAATCACATGGTCAAGTAACTCAATTCCCAATAACTTTGCACTATCTCTGAGTCTTTGTGTAATATTAATATCCTCAACACTAGGACTTAATTCACCACTGGGATGATTGTGAGCCAAAATAATAGATGTTGCTCTATCAGATAGAGCAGGGGCAAAGACTTCTCTAGGGTGCACTAAAGATTGATTTATAGTACCAATACTGATGACTCTTTTTTCTATAACGTGATTTGCTCCATCTAGAGTAATTGTTATAAAGTATTCTTGCTGTTTATTTTTATACTCATGTAATAGGGTATAGATATCTTTTGCTTCTACAATTTTTATATTTTGTTTGACGATATATCTTTTTGATAACTCAATAGCACATAGAAGTTGAGATGCCTTTACTTTTCCCAATCCATGTATCTCAGTTAGCTTTTCTAGACTCATATTTTCAAAGTCATCTTCATAGACTTTGCTGATTTCACGAGAAAGTTTTAATACATCTTTGTCTTTAGTTCCACTACCTATTAGTATGGCTAAAAGTTCGTAGTCTTTGAGTGCTTTAACGCCTTTTAGTAGAAGTTTTTCTCTTGGTGTATCCACTAAATCTAATTCATGTATTTTTCTCATATTATTACCTTTTTTGTTATTTGGTATTAAGTTGAGTAAAACTATATTCCAAAATTCATTTTTGTATGTTAAATATTACATTATGTAATGTAATCACTCTTTATTTTAAATGTTAATTTTGCTACACTATTGTAATAATAATTATTTAGGATAGGAATGATTAGAAAAACTTATTTATATGAAAATTCTTCTTGGAATGATTCATTAGATGGTACGTTAGACTCTCTTAATACTCTGGTGATTTGTTTTGGTAGCTCGGAATATGACTTGATAAAAACGGGCATGGATGAAATATATCATGTATTTAAAAACTCAATAATAATAGGCTGTTCAACTGCTGGAGAGATTTACAATAATGAACTTTATGAAAACTCTTTGAGTATTGCAGTGATAAAGTTTGAAAAATCAATGATTAAACTTGAAACACACAAACTAAATTCCAGTGAGGAATCTTACGATGTTGGTATTGATCTGGCAAATAATTTATATGAAGATGATTTAAAAGGTATTTTTGTTCTCAGCGATGGATTAAATGTAAATGGCTCACAACTTACCAAAGGGCTAAATGCTATTTTAAAAGAAAATAATATCGTGGTTACTGGTGGTTTAGCAGGTGATGATGATAAGTTTGAAAAAACATGGCTTCTAATTGATAATAAACCTCAGGCAAATTATGTGAGTGCTCTTGGTTTTTATGGCAATGAATTAAATATCTCACATGGAAGTCAAGGTGGCTGGAGTAAATTTGGTATAAAAAGAACAGTGACTAAATCACATAATCATGTCTTATATGAACTGGACAATAAACCTGCATTGGAAGTATATAAAACTTACTTGGGCTTAAATTCGAAAGATTTACCATCTTCTGGATTATTTTATCCTCTAATGATTAAAGAAGACAGTGATGCTGAAGAAAAAGTTAGAACTATTCTGGCTATTAATGAAAAAGAGGGATCTATTACTTTTGCAGGAGATATTCCTGTTGGAAGTACAGTCATGTTTATGAAGGCAAGTTTTAGTGAGTTAATAGAAGGTGCGAACGAGGCTGCATCTAGTGAAACGATTTTAGAACACAAAGATGAAAAAGCAATCAACTTAGCCATTAGTTGTGTTGGCAGAAAACTTGTATTGGGGCAGAAAAGTGAAGAAGAAATAGAAGCAGTGACTAAAAACTTTTCAGATAATATTCTCCAAGTTGGATATTACTCATATGGAGAGATATCCCCATTAAATTCAGGTGCGTGTGATTTACACAATCAAACGATGACTTTAACACTTATTTGGGAATGTGAAGATGATTAAAAACAAACTCCTAATAAGACAGCTTAAAAAAGCAAATATATCAAATGAAGAACATATTTTACCTCAAAACTTTTTAAAGTTTTTAACTCTAATAGAATCTGCATATGACGATATGGACAACAATATATATAGGTTAGAGCATACTTTAGAAGTGTCTTTAAATGAATTAAGAGATCTAAATGCTAACTTAGAAAAGAAAATTGAACTTGAAGTTGAAAAAAATAGAAAAAAAGATGTAAAACTCTTTAATCAATCACGGTCAGCCTCTATGGGAGAAATGATTGCTAATATTGCACATCAGTGGAGACAGCCTCTCTCAGCTATTAGTACGACTGCTACGAGCATGTTATTACAACTGGAACTAAATATTGCCAAAGATGAAGAAGTAAGAGAATCTTTTGATCATATTATTGAATATACCAGTTTTTTATCTCAAACAATAGATGACTTTAGAGGTTTTTTAAAAATTGATGAAGAAGTGGATGATTTTGATATAACAAAAATTATTGATAAAACACGAAATATTATCAAGTCAGTTTATACTCAAAATCAAATTCATATTATCTATAATAAACCAAAAGGAAAATTTAGAGCAAAAGGTATGTCAAATGCCTTGGCGCAAGTTTTTTTAAATATATTAAATAACTCAAAAGATGCGTTTGTAAATCATGATATACAGGACAAAAAAGTTTTTATAAGTCTTGAAGTAGAAGATAATGAAAATGTTATTTATATAAAAGACACTGCATACGGAATTGATGAGAATATCATAGGAAAAATATTTGATCCCTACTTTACCACAAAACACCAATCTCAAGGTACTGGAATAGGTTTACATATGAGTAGAAATATAGTTGAGAGAAGTTTTGATGGATCAATAACAGCATATAATACAGAGTTTGATTATGAAAACAAAACTTATAAAGGGGCTTGTTTTAAAGTTTGTATTCCTTCAATGAATAAATGAATACTTTATCAACAGTAATTTTTACTGTTGATAAAAAGTACTAGTCTTTAAATAAAGAAGAACCTACACGAATCATATTTGAACCAGATTTAATAGCAAGTTCATAGTCACTACTCATACCCATAGAACAGTATCTCGCACCTTTTTCTATCAAGGAATCAAAAATATTTTTTGTAAGTCCAAAACTTCTTTTGATTTCATTTTCATCTTCCACATGCGCTCCAATTGACATAACACCTTTTAATACTATGTTAGGACAATTTTCTATAATTTCATTATAGATAGAAATAGCATCTTCAGGTTTAACACCTGCTTTTGATTCTTCATGTGCAGAGTTTATTTGAAGCAAACAGTTCATTTTTTTATTTTTAACTCCAAGTTTTTTATTCAACTCAAGTGCTAGTTCTAGTGAGTCAAGAGATTGAAAAAGTGAAGGGGCAATATCAATTAAATTGTTGATTTTATTTTTTTGAAGACGTCCTACAAAATGCCATTCAAGTGGAAATTCATCTAAGTTTTCAGCTTTTTCTTTTAAGTCTTGAACTTTATTTTCACCATAAGCTCTTTGACCTGCTTCATATAAAGTTTGGATATCTTCTTGAGAATTGTATTTACTAATTGCAACAATCTTTACAATTAGATGATCACTTATACTTAAACGTGCCGCTTCTACATTTGTAATAAGCGTATCTAAGTTCTCTACTGCTTGTTCTTTTTTCATCTTTACCCTTTAACTAAAAAATCTTATAATATCGTTATATAATCCCAATAACATCAGTGAACCTAAGATTACCCAACCTGCAATTGTTAAATAAATAAACGCCTTGTCACTAGGTTTTCTTCTTGTAATTAATTCATATAAGTTAAACATAATATGTCCACCATCAAGGGCAGGAATTGGAAGAAGATTTAAAACTCCCAAGTTTACAGATATAAGCGCCATAATTGAAAATAAGGCGATGATACTAGATTGACTGGCATCAGATATTACTTTACCAATGGTAATTACTCCACCAACTTCACTACTAGGAATAATTCCTTGAAGAAGTTTTTTTACACCTAAAAAGATCATTTTACTGGATTCTGCTGTTTTATCAACCGCATATCCAAAACTCTCAAATAAAGTATGTTCAACTACTATTACTTTAGGAGCTGGTGCTATTCCTATCATTCTTTTTTTGATTTTCTCACGAAACATATTTTCTGAATCACTGAGTTTAGGATTTACAATTTTAGATTGGAGTTTATTGTCTCTTTTTACATAAAATTGTAAAGCAGTATTTGATTCTTTTATTACCTTACTTAAGTCATTCCATGTTTGAATATCAGTTTGGTTGATTCGAACAATCACATCACCTGATTGAAGTCCTGCTTTTTGAGCAGGAGAGTTTTCTAAAACTTTTCCAATTTCTGGGGAGAGTGCATTACTTCCCATAAGTGCAATACAAAAGTATAAAAATGCAGCCAGTAAAAAGTTAGCAAAAGGACCTGCTAATAAAATGGCAATTCTTTGAAGAGGAGTTTTATTATTATAACTATCATCACCTGCTTCTAATTTAGAAGGATCAGAATCATCTTGACCTTTCATTTTTACATAACCCCCAAGTGGAATTATTGCAAATTGCCAAGTTGTACCTTTCCAGTGTTTACTGAAAATCTTTTTACCAAAACCAATAGAAAAAACGTGAACGGTTACGCCTAAATAACGTGCCACTAAAAAATGTCCCAATTCATGTATAAAAACTAAAATTGATAATACGATGAGAAAATTAATAATACCCATATAAAACTCCGATACTAACTTTTAAAATAATCACGGATATATTCATATCCGGAGTACATTGTTAATGCAACTGCAACCCATAACAGTGCTGTAGCATATGGCCAATTCATAATTAAAAATCCAATGGCAATCATTTGAACAACAGTTTTTACTTTTCCAGCCATACTCGAAGCTACATTTTTACCTTCTTGCACAGCCATTACTCGTAAACCAGTGATGAAAAATTCTCGTGAAAGTATTAAGAAAACTGCTAAGGCTGAAGCTCTATCAATAACTAAGAGGCCTAAAAAACCAGCCAACATTAACATCTTATCTGCAAGGGGATCTATAATCGCACCAAGTTTTGTCATTTGGTTCCATTGCCGTGCAACAAAACCATCAAAAAAATCAGTTACTGAAGCAATTACAAAAATAAGTCCAGCAAAATAATCAAGCCAACTTGGATGCATTGAAGCAAATATTGCATTGTCTCTGTCTACCAAAAACCATAACATCAAAGGTGCAAGTGCAATTCTAAAAAATGCCAAGCTATTTGGTAGGTTAAGTGCGTCTTTCATTATCTAAAAGTTGTTCCACCATCAACAACAAAAGTTTGAGCAGTAACCCAAGATGCATCATTAGTACATAAGTAATAACAGGCATTAGCTAAATCTTCAGGTTGACCAATTCTATTAAGTGCTGATAATTCTTCTGTTTTAGCTTTAACTTCTTCATAGTTTGTAAATGCTTTTAAAGCATCAGTGTCAATTGGACCACCAGAAACTGCATTAACTCTAATTCCAAATTCACCAAGCTCAGTTGCTGCGTATCTTACCATTGCTTCAACTGCAGCTTTATTTGTACCATGACCAGCATAGTTTTCAATATAAACTAAGTTTCCAGTACTACTTAGTGAAACAATCGCTCCACCATTACCTTGTTTTTGCATTCTTTTAGCAGCTTGTTGAGAACCACATACAAAAGCATTTACAGTCGCAGTATAAATGTTATTTAAACCTCTTGGTTTTAATCTCATAAATTTACCATATCCACCAACAACGGCTCGACCATAAATCATTGCATTTGAAATGAAAAAATCAACAGTTTCAAAATCTTCATCAATTTTTAGAAATAGCTCTTTATATGTTTCTGGTTCTAAAATATTAAAAGGATATGCTCTGGCTTTGATACCATAATTTTCTTCTAAATCTTTAACCATATCTTTTGCTATTTCTTCATTAGAATTATATGTAAAAGCTACATTAATTCCTTCTTTTGCAAATTTATATACTGTAGCTTTCCCAATTCCTTTGGTTGCGCCACTGATTACTAAAGTCTTACCGTTCATTATTTAATTACCTCGTATTGTTCTAAAGTTTTTTCTAATAGTTTCATTGTATCAGCACTAGGTGCTGTTAATGGTAATCTATACTCTAAAGTATCTATTAATCCAGCTAAATACATGATTGCTTTAATTGGAATAGGATTTGACTCTACAAATAAAGACTTATTTAATGCATATAATTTATTGTGAATATCTCTTGCAGTTTTAAAGTCACCTTCTTGTGCACTATGTACCAGTTGACTTTTCAAATTTGGTAAAAGATTTGCAGTTACTGAAATGATTCCACTTCCCGCATTTGCCATCATAGCAAAATCAATTCCATCATCACCACTAATAACTCTTAAATCTTCTCTTTGAGATAATAAAGATGTAGCTCGCTCTAGACTTCCAGTAGCTTCTTTGATTGCATAAATATTTTTTACATCATCAAATAGTCTGATTACAGTCTGGGCTTCTAAATCTACACCTGTTCGTCCTGGTACGTTATATAACATAACAGGAATTTCAACAGCATTTGCTAAGGCTTTATAGTGTTGGTATAGACCTTCTTGTGTAGGTTTATTATAATATGGAGTTACAGATAAAATTCCATCTGCTCCTACTTTTTGTGCATGTTGAGCAAACTCAATTGCAGAAGCTGTTGCATTAGATCCAGCACCAGCAATTACTTTTGCATTGGTACCTTTACACGTTTCAACTGCAATTTCAATACATAGTTTATGTTCAGCATGTGATAAAGTTGCACTTTCCCCTGTAGTTCCCACTGGAACAACTGCATCCATACCTTGATCAATTTGTCTTTTGATTAATTTTTGATAACAATCAGTGTCTAGATTTCCATTTTTAAACGGAGTAATTAAAGCTGTCATTGCACCTGTTAAATTATTCATTATTTTCCTTTTTTAATATAACTGTTGTTGAATTTTGTTTTGTTAAATATTTTTTAGCAACATTAACGATATCTTCTAGTTTTAACTCTTCGATGTTTTTTTCATAGTTAAAAAGAGGTTCAATGTTATCTCTCACAAAATAGCTTCCATATAGTGACGCCACACTAGATGAACTGTCCAATGAAAAGATAAAATCAGCTTTTGTATTTATTTTGATTTTATCAAGTTCCTTTTGTTTGATCTTGCCTTTTTGGACCTGTTTCAGAATTTTAAGAATCTCTTTTTCTACGTCTTTAGCTTTGATACCTGGGTTACTAACAGCTATGATCATATATACACCTGGATCTTTTAGTTCCATATTATAAGCATACACTGAATTTACCATTGCCTTTTCATCAATAAGCACTTTATTTAAAACAGAACTTTTCCCACCGCTTAACAGCTCACTTAAGGCACTAAGAGCAACTTGATCTTTATGCTCAAAGTTTGGAATATGAAATGTCATTGCAAGCATTTGTACTTGAGAATCTTTTCTAATTGTGATTCTTTTCTCACCATCTTGTTTTGGCTCTTCCATATGAATAAGTTCTGGAATATCTTTTGTATTTTTAATATCATTAAAATGTTTTGTAGCACTATCAAATACTTCTTCTTTTGTAATATCACCCGCAACAACAACAATTGCATTTTTTGGTTGATAGTAAGTACTGTGAAATTCTTTAATATCTTCTATAGACCAATTTTGAATATCTTTCATAAATCCAATTGGAGTCCAATGATATGGATGATATATAAATGCATTATTAAATAGTCTAAATTGTAAATATCCCATAGGGTTATTATCTGTTCTCCAACGTCGCTCTTCAGCAACTACATCACGTTCAGGTTGGAATTCTTCATCTTTTAAAGTAAGATTTTCCAAAAGCTCTGAAAATAAACCCAAAGATTTATCCATGTTTTTTGAACTTGATTTTATATAATAATGTGTATAGTCAAAACTTGTAGAAGCGTTGTTTACTCCACCAAAACCTTTGACTATTTCATCAAATTCACCTGATTTTAAATTAGAAGTTGATTTAAAGTTCAAGTGCTCTAACATATGTGCTATACCACTTTTACCCATAACTTCATTACGACTTCCAACTTTATAATATACATCAGTAGATACAACGTTTGTTCCATTTTCCATAGGAATAGCTACGATTTTTAATCCGTTTTCTAATGTTTTTGTGTAATATTTTGGTAAGCTGCTGCTCATTAAATCTCCCGTTAAAATAGTGAATATTGATAGGTTAATAATAAATAATTTAAATAAGTTTCTAATCTTGATAGTAGTCACTATTTATTATCCCTGTGTTCTAATTTTTTGCTTCTAGGTCTGAACCTATTACTTCTTGGATATTATTATATCCATCTTTTTTCATAAGTTCCATTAGGCCTTCATTGATATTTTTAACCATTGATGGTCCTTCAAAAATCAAACCAGAAAGACTTTGAACCAATGATGCTCCAGCTTTTAATCTTCTATATGCTTCGTTAGCATCTGCAATTCCACCTACAGAAATTAAAATTGTTTTTCCAAATAGTTCTTGAGCTATTGCTTTAAATAACTCATATGATTTGTCTGCAAGTACTGCACCACTGATTCCCCCAATTTCTTTTGGGTTTGATACCAGTGAGTAATCAACAGTTGTATTTGTTGCAATAATTCCAGCCGCACCATTTTCAACTGCTGTTTTACATAAATCAATAGCAACTTGCGCTTCCATATCTGGGGCAATTTTTAATAGTATTGGCTTTTTTGTTAATTCTTTTGCCATTGTAAATAGTTCTGCAATAAATTCTTCATTTTGTAAATCACGTAAATTTGGCGTATTAGGACTAGAAATATTAATAACCAGATAATCAGAAATATCTTTAAATTTATTTATAAGCGTTTTATAGTCACTTAAAGTATGCTCAGTTGGAGTTGCTTTGTTTTTTCCAACATTAGCGCCAACTGGTATATTAAAAGGATAAACTTTATCTAAGTTTTTAACAACGGCATATGCACCCTCATTATTAAATCCCATGGCATTTTGAATTGAACGCTCTTCAACATGTCTAAAAAGTCTCGGTTTTGGATTTCCAGCTTGTGGTCTTGGTGTCATTGTACCAATTTCTGTATATCCAAATCCAAGTGCAGGCATTGCTTTGATCATTGTAGCATTTTTATCAAATCCAGCTCCCAGACCTACAGGATTTGGGAAGGTTAATCCAAAGATTTGTTGTGACAATTTTGCATCAGTAATGAAGTTTCTTCTTTTCATATATTCATTTAAAAAAGGTATATATGGTAGAACCTTTAAACTAAATTCTGCAGCATGATGAGCAGTTTCAGGGTCGAGTTTAAATAGTACTTTTTTGAATGTTTCATAATCTAACAATATGCGTGCCTTTTAAAAATTTTAATATTTTATCTAATTTTCTTTAAAAAAGTGTTGAGATAACTCTAAAAGCCTCGTGAATTGAGACTTTTAGAGTTGAAATGGAAAAGACTTTAAGAGCAAAAAAGGATTGTAATATTTAAGTAATATTTAGGATTAAATATTAGCCAAGCTGTGTAGTCTTTGATATTCGTTGCAAGAGTTTAATAACTCAACTTCAGTTCCCATTCCCACAATTTTTCCTTCTTTAAATACAGCAATTCTACTGGCATTTTTAATGGTACTTAATCTGTGTGCAATGACAAAAGTAATTTTATCTTGGCAAACTTCATCAATGACTTGAGTAATAACAGATTCGCTTTCATTATCAAGTGCTGATGTGGCTTCATCAAGTATAAGGACTTGTGGTTTCTTATATAAAGCTCTAGCAATTGCAATACGTTGTCTCTGACCACCA
This sequence comes from Arcobacter sp. 31_11_sub10_T18, assembly GCA_002163065.1. Taxonomy (GTDB): domain Bacteria; phylum Campylobacterota; class Campylobacteria; order Campylobacterales; family Arcobacteraceae; genus MAAG01. The sequence continues at coordinate 8,928 of MAAG01000049.1, read as the reverse complement.
CTTAAATTCGTACCAAATTCATCTAATTTTGTGTGTATTCCATCTTGCATGTTTATAACAAAGGAGTAGGCATGTGCTTGTTTTAAAGCATGTATTACTTCTTCTTCATTTATACTTTGACCATAAGCAACATTTGATGCAATGGTATCATTAAAAATATAGACTCTTTGTGTGACTACAGAAATGTTGTCTCTTAAATCTTTGATATCAATGTCTTTTAAGTTTGTATTATTAAATTTAATTGAACCTTCATTAGTTTCATAAAAGCGAATGATTAAATTAATAAGTGAACTTTTTCCACCTCCACTATCACCAACTAATGCGATTTTATCACCAAGTTTTGCTTCGAGAGTAATAGAATCAAGTGCAGTTAAATCACCATATTTTAAAGTAACATTATCTAATGAAATAGTGTTGATTTGAGTAGGAAAGTTTTCTTTGCCATTTATAATTTCTGCATGAGTATTAAACAACTCGTTAATTCTTTCATTTGCAGCCAAGGCATCTTGCATACTATTATACAAACTAGAAATTCTTTTAATTGGCGTGTATAACATAAACAGGGCAGTCATAAACGAGAAAAACGAACCAACGGTTAGTTTGTCATCAATTACTTGCTGACCACCTATAATAATAACAGCAGCAACGGCAAAGGCACCTAGAGTTTCCATAATTGGAGAAATTAGTTCATTTGTTTTAACAGATTTAATACTTATTTCAAAGAATTTTTGATTGTGATTTGCAAACTTCTGCGTTTCTAAAGCTTCTGTTGAGTTTGCTTTAATTATTTCAATATTATTAAAGGTTTCACTTAAGTGTGAAGTAATATCAGAGACTTTTTCTTGTGATTTAAAGGAAAGTTTCTTCATTTTTTTTGCAAGTATTGATAAGGGTAATATGGCCAAAGGAAGTACAACCAAACCATAAAATGCAAGTTCTGCACTTTGGTAAATTACAATCCCAACAAGCGCTAAAATAGTTACAATTTCACGAATAAATTCTGCAATTTGATTTGAAACTGCTGCTTGAATTCTATTAATATCATTGGTGATTCTAGAAATCAATTCTCCACCATGTTTTTTTTGAAAAAAATCAATGTCTAAAGTTAGTATATGATTGAGTAGTTTATTTCTTATTTTTCGTATGATATCTTGACCAATAAAAGCTATGTAATAAGCCTGAATAAAGCGTCCAAGACCTTTAGCAAAGTACAATGCAACAACTGCAAATGGAAGTATTTGTAGCATTTCAACATCTTTACTAATAAAAATATCATCTAATAGGGGTTTTATAACATAAGCTGTACCACTAGTACCACCTGCAACGAGTAAAATTCCAAGTAATGCAAGAAGAAACTTACCAATGTAGTCTTTGTAATATGGTATGTATTGTTTGAAAAATTCTTTCATAGATATCCTACTTTTTTAAAAGTAGGATTATATCTAAAAGATGCTTGCTTACATATACAGTGCGTTAACGCAAAGTATAATCATAAGAAGTAGCATATATACGTTGATATTTATAAAGTTATAAATATAATTTCTATTTTTTAAAAGTTTTGAAATAGTAAACAAAGTATAAAGTGTCAAGACTAAAATTAATCCTAAGATTATATAAGACTCAACTTGATAAACAAAAATTAAAAAAGTTCCACAAATAAGTGTTAATAACAACCATACAAAAGTCATTCTTTCTAAACTTCGCTCACCAAAAGCTTTGGTAATTGTTGGGAAACCCGCTTCTTCATATTGTTTATAAAATTTTAAATTTAATAACCAGAAATGAGGAATTTGCCAAACAAAGAAAAATACTCCTAAAGCTATAAATCCAAGATCTAAAGCAGATTCTCCTGCACTAATCCAACCATAATAAGGAGGAATAACACCCAATACTGCACCGTAAACCGCTGCATAAATTGATTTTCTTTTAGCAGGAGTATAAAGAAGATTATAAATAATAATAACAACAAAAAATAAAATAACACCAAAAAAACCATGTGTTAAATAAGCAAAAATCATAGAAATTGTAATGATACTTAGTGAAACAGTTAATGCAGCAGCATAAGACATATTTCCAGAAGGAAGTGGTCTATTTTTTGTTCTTGGCATTAAGGCATCTTGTTTATACTCTTGAATTTGATTTAACGCAGAAACTCCAAGTGCTAAAAAAAGAACAGCTATGAATGGGTACAAAAGACCCATGTCAAAGCTGTTTTTAGCAAGAATATATCCAAATACACAAGATAAACTAACTGTAAAAGAAAGATGAAACTTCGTTAATGAATAAATATTCTTAATCATCTTAGTTCTTTAAATACTCAATAATAGCATCAACTTCTTCATCTTTTAAAACATCTTTAAAAGGAGGCATGATATTCATGTATCCATCAACTATTTCAGTAGCTGGATTCAAGATAGCTTCTCTTAAATAAGCAGCATCTGCAGCTACTTCAATAGTTTTACCATCTTTAATAATAGTAGTTTTTCTATTGTAAATATCTTTAAATGTTGGACCTGCTGATGGGTTACCATCTGTTGTGTGACAACCAATACAACCATTGATATCTACAACTTCTTTACCATCTATTTTAGGCATAACAGGTTCAGGTTTAATCCCTTTGAAGTAATTCATAACAATTTTCATATCTTCAGCATTAATTGCACCTTTAAAGCTTGGCATCATACCAGCAGTATAACCTTCAACAATTTCAGCATCTGGATCTTCAATTGCTCTGATTAGATATGCTTCGTCTCTTGTAACAGTTTTAGTTACACCATTTGCAAGAACTTTAATTTCAGTGTTATAGATGTCTTTAAATGAAGGTCCAGCAGATACTGTTCCATCAGTTGTGTGACAGCCAATACAACCATTTTCGTTAAATACATCCATAGCAGTTTTAGCAGCAACTACTGTCGGATTTAAGTATTCTTCATAATCTTCTTGTGAAACTACTTTAATAACTGATCTCATATATGCATGTCTTGTACCACAGTACTCAGCACATTGAACATCATATTCACCAATTCTATTTGCATTAAACCAAAGTTTTGTAACCTGACCAGGAACAACATCTTCTTTGATTCTAAAAGCAGCTACATAATATGCATGTAATACATCATCAAGAGGTGCAGTCATGTTTAATTTAACGTCCTTGTTTACAGGAACAACTAAATTAGAACTTTTCTTACCATTTGCGTATGTATAACTCCACGACCATTTTTTACCAACAACTTCAACAACGATTGCATCTTTGTCTTTTGGCATTGTTCTTTGTACTTTAAGTACATCAAGTCCAAGATAAAAAATAACCATCATTAAAATTGTTGGAATAACTGTCCAAGCAATTTCCATTGGTGTATGGTGTTTGATATTTTCAGTATCTTCAGGTTTTGATTTCTTTTCATTATATTTATAAAGAAAAACAAACATTGCCCCAATTGTGACTACAAATAAAAATAAACAAATTAGATTTACAACCCAAAATACGTAATCGGTTTCTGCGGCGAAACTTGATACGCCTTCTATTCCTTCTAACATTCTTTTCTCCTAGCTAAAAAAATCATTAACATCATTTCTGAAAATAGCATCAAATGATAAAATGATAAAAAATATTGTTAATGTAATTACTGCTGTTGCAACAACAAATTTAAATACTGCTGATTCATATTTCAAGTGCATATAGTATGCACCAATAATAAATGTTTTAATAACAGAAATAAACATTTGAATTCCTACTGTTGCAGCAAGTTCAGCACTCATTAAATATGGTTGTAAAAATGTTAAAATTGTTAATGCCAATAAGACAAAAAATACTTTAATAAATACACTTTCGGTTAATGTTTCTGTGTGTTCCATATTTATCTCCCCAATCCAATAATATAAAATAGTGGGAATAAAAATACCCAAACTAAGTGAACTAAATCCCAGTATAATGCGATATTTTCTAGAACTACATAGTTAGTTGATGTAATTTTTTTCTGATTCATTAGGATTAAAATCCAAATCATTAATGCAATACCAATAATAATATGAACTCCATGAAGTCCAGTCATAGTAAAGTATAAACCAAAGTATAAAATGATTCCACTCTCTTTAGCATTTAAGATATCTGAGTCTGGATAAATTCCATGATTAATCTCTATCATCCACTCAAAATATTTTACTGTTAAAAAGGCAATTGATAAAAGTATTGTAATAATAATTTTTAATTTTGCTTTTGATATTTCACCATTTTTTAAATTAATTAGAGACATACCCATAAAGTATGTACTAACTAATAATATAAATGTATTAACACCACCAAGATAAATATTTAGTGTAGTTGAAGCTTCAACAAAGTTCTCTGGGAATCGGTAGAAGTAAAAAGAAAATACTAAGAACATTCCACCAAATAATAATAGCTCTGTAAATAAGAAGAACCAAAAACCTAGTTTAGCACCTGTATAATCGTCATTATAATCTACAACTTCATGAGGATTACCCGCTTTGTCATAAATAATTTCAGGACCCGTATTAGTATGCTGTTCCATATTATCTTCCTTTATGAATTTCGTCATATAAATCGTGAACTGGCTTACCATCTTTATAATCGTAAGGTTCAAAATCAATATAAGGTGTATTAACAAAGTTCTCCAATAATGGAGGAGAGTCAATTTGCCACTCTAAAGTAGTTGCATTCCATGGGTTTCTTCCACAAGGTTCACCATTTTTGATTGCTTTATATAATGTTATAAACATATATAAAATACCAAAGATAATTACAAATGCTCCAACACCTGAAATTTGGTGATAGATTGTAAATTCTGGTAAGTAATCAAAGTAACGTCTAGGCATACCTAAAGCTCCTGCAATAAACATTGGGAACCATAATAAGTTAAATCCAATGAAAATAGTCCAGAATGCAAATTTTGCTTTTGCTTCGTTATACATTCTTCCAAAGAATTTTGGGAACCAATAATGCATAGCTGCAAACATCATGAAGATAACTCCACCAAGCATTGCATAATGGAAGTGAGCAACAACATAATAAGTATCATGTAAGTGAATTGTAATTCCAAGTGTTGCTAATACAACTCCTGTTAATCCACCAATAGCAAAAGTAACAATAGTTCCAACTACCCATAACATAGGTGTAGCCATAACAATTGAACCTTTATACATCGTAGCAATCCAGTCAAAGAATTTAATACCCGTTGGAATTGAAACGAAGAATGTTAAAAATGAGAATACAACTTTTGCCCATTCACTCATCCCAGATGAAAATAAATGATGTCCCCAAACTAAATATCCAATAATAGAAATCATTGCAGATGAAATAGCAATCGCTCTATAACCAAATATTGTTCGTCTACAGAATGTAGGAACAATTTCAGAAACTACACCAAATGCAGGTAAAATCATAAGATATACTGCTGGGTGAGAATAAATCCAGAAAAGGTGCTCATATAAAATTGGATCTCCACCTTTAGATGGATCAAAAATACCAATACCAATTGTTTTTTCAATGACAACCAAAATAAGAGTAATCCCAATAACAGGAGTAGCTAATACTTGAATCCATGCAGTTGAATATAATCCCCATACAAATAAAGGCATTTTAAAGAAGTCCATACCAGGAGCTCTTAATCTGTGGATAGTAACAACGAAGTTAAGTCCAGTAAGAATAGAAGCCATACCAAGGATATATGCTGCTGTTAATGCCATTAATACGTTTGTATTTGTGTTTACACTGTATGGTGCATAAAATGTCCAACCAGTATCTGCAAATCCATCACCAACAAATAGTGAAACGATAGCAATAATTGCACCTGCTAAAAATAACCACCAAGAAAAAAGGTTTAATCTTGGAAATGATACATCTTTTGCCCCAATTAATAATGGAAGCAAAAAGTTACCAAAGATTGCAGGTATACCTGGGATTATGAATAAAAACACCATAATGACCCCATGCAAGGTAAATGCTTGGTTAAATTGATCCGGAGTTAACAGTTGTTCCCCTGGAAAGAATAGTTCTAGTCTCATTGATAGCGCCACGCCCAATGCAACTATAAAAAATGCGAACATTACTATCATATATAGAAATGCGATTCGTTTGTGGTCAATAGAAAAAATCCATTGAAAAAGTTTGTTTTCATGATGTCCAAAGACGGTGTGCGTCTCATCATAAAAGGTTTTTCTAGTCATTTATATCTCCTCTTTAAGATGGTCTGAAATTTGCGATAATTCAGATTTATTTGTTTTATTTTTTAGTGTCGTTATCATTCTTTTTCTCATCCTCTTTCTTTTTCTGAAGTTCAGCGATGTCTTTTCTTCGTCCTGTTTTTATTAAATATATAAAAAAGCTAAGTACCATGAAGAAGATAATTCCACCTACTATTTTTTCTGCTTTAAAAATATATGTTTTACTTTCTGCATCGTAAGCAAAACAATATAGTAAAGTGTTTGCAATAGTTGGTCTTGTTTTTTCATCTGTTGCTTCTAAAATAGCAAGTTTTAAATCAAATGGTAGATATTTTATACCATTTAAATATCTGCTTACCTTACCAGTTGGTGTTAATACAATAATAGCAGCTGGATGTAAGTAATCTACAACACCATCTTTAACCCGTCTTTCATACTTGAATCCAACTGAGTCAGTGATTGTGTCGATATCTTCTTGACTTGTTGTTGATAAAAAGTTCCAAGCATTTACTTTGAATGGTGTTTTAATAGTTTTAAATATTTTATCTTTTGTAGTTTTTGCATGTTTGAAAGTATCATTTTTTTCGATACTTAAAGTAAGTACATTGAAATCTTTTCCTGGTTCCAATCCTACACGTTGTACAACATCTGCTACTTCGTACAATAAAGGGGAACATAGAGTGGGACAATTGTAATAGTTGATTGTTAAAATAGTAGGTTTGTCGTTCATATATTCACGAAGAGTTTTTGTTTGGTTATATTCGTTTGTAAATTTTAGATCTAAATCAATTGCAACTTCTTGTTGTTCGTAAATTCCAATTTCCTTGGAGAACAAAGTTGTAGTGACTAAAAAGATGGTTAAAAGTGTTCTAAATAGCATGAATTTTTCCTTAAATATATTGCATTATAATTGCGCAATAGTATCGAAAAATGATTAAATATAGGTTAAAAAAAGGAATTAAGTCTCATGCTTTACGATATTACACACTTTTCATCAAAATTAAGAATTTTTTAAGTCCAAACTCTTTAATTGTGAGGTAAAAAAGTACAAATCCACTTATGGTACTTGCGAATGCTAGGCCTGCTGCTCCATAAGGTTTAATTAATATTAAAGAAAAAACTATATTAAAAGTTAAAGCTTTAATTGAGATTTTTGCAGCTAAAAATTGCTTTTCATGTGCATATAACCACAGTGAAAATATCTTTGCAATTCCAAAAGGGACCAGACCAATCAAGTACATAGATAGGATTATAGCAGTGTTTGAAGTGTCAGAGCTTAGAAATTCTCCTCTTTCAAATAGTAATTCAACTATGAATTGATTAAAGAAAATTCCAATTAATGAAGAGACCAATAAAAGTGAACTCAAAATAAGTGTAGACTTCCTCATTAAGTGTAAGGCTTTTTCTTCATTATTATTTTTTATTGCTTTAGCAATCATGGGAAATAAGGCAGTTGTGGTGGCAATGGCAAACAATGCGAGAGGTAACTGGAATACTCTATTGGCATAGTATAAGTATGAGATACTACCACTTATTAAAAATGATGCCAACCACGTATCTAGGAACGCCGAAATATGAGCAGTTGAACTTCCAACCGTTGCACCCATAAAACTTTTATAAAAACGTTTTTGTGCCATCTGCATTTTCTTAAAGCTAAATATCTTTGACAAGTTATTAACTCTTATTGCAATGATATGAACAAATACCTGTAATAAACCCCCTAGGAGAACTCCATAGGACATATAATAGGTTATATCATGTTTACCCATATCTTTTGATATTATCAATGCCCCAATCAATGCTAGGTTTAATAGTGCAGTTGAAAAGGCGGTGGTTGCAAAGTGATGTTTATATTGTAATAGGGCAGCCATAAAAGTTACGACAAAAATGAGAGGTAAATAATAAAAATTTATGGCCAATAATGGTGCTGCCAAATCAACTGTTTTCTCATCAAATCCAAGTGCAATGATTTGGGTTACGGCTTTTGAAAATAAAGTTACTACTAAAGATAAAAGCATTATAAAAGCAAAAAAGGACATAAATATTGCAGATGAAAATTGTATTTTATGAATACTCTTAGCATAAGCTGGGATAAATGCTTGTGTAAATGCACCTTCAGCGAATATTCTTCTAAATAAGTTTGGAAGTTTAAAAGCTACAAAAAAGATATCAGAATATATGTTTGCACCTAAAATTGATGCTGTTAATAAATCTCGTACAAAACCTAAGATTCTTGAAAATAATATACCACTGCTGTTTGTAAATATAGATTTAATTAACACTAAAATCACTTTCTTTATAGATTATTATTTGTGCCTTTGATTTGTAAAAACTCAAATGTCCAGATATTATATTTATTTTTTGCCCATTTTTAGGTAAAAGTGAACGGTTTTTAGAATAAAGTTTTATTTTTTTCTTAACATTTTTTTTCAAATAATGTAAATAACCTTTTTTATAGATACCTGATAAATTAGTTATGATTTCATTTTGAGAATCAAAATCTAAAATATCTATGGTATTGGCTTGGGTATACAAGGTTTTGTATTGAGGAAACTCCTTCTTGAATTTATGAGTATTTATCTTTACTATTTCTTTTAGTCCATGATAGTTTTTTATTCTTTTTACTTCTAAGTCGTACATCTTACCAAGTTCCAATTCCTTGGCTTCTTTGTAAATGTAGATTGCTCTATTGTCAAGTTGTTTTATGATTGCATTTGATTTTTTTTTGTAAATGACAACAATATTTTT
>MAAG01000013.1 GCA_002163065.1 Arcobacter sp. 31_11_sub10_T18 | reverse complement strand
ATATCTAACATGGCAAAGGATATCACTCAAATGTCTAATTCACTTCTTTCTGCAGCATCAAGAGCCAGTTTTTTAGAAGAGTCTAGAGATGAAGTATGTGATGTAAATTTAGTTTATGATACTGCCAAATTAAAAGTGGAAGTATTGAAAAATAAAGATGAAGTTTATTCACAGCTAGGTAAATATAACTCTTGGAAAGTAGTTCCAAATAAAAATATGGACACTTGGGTTCACAAATATATTAACTCTACCAGTAATAATAATGAAAAAACCATCAAATCTTTAAAAACTTCAAATACCCTGTTCCAAGATAATTTACAATTGTTGGTGGATGCAAATGCAAATAAAGAATCAAATGATGTGTTAAATAATAAAGCAAAAGAGGTCGAAGAAGAGTCATTAAAAATATTTACACTTTTAAATCAGCTAAAAAAAGATGCTTGTAAAAGATAAGGGTTAAAAGTTAAAAGACTAATAAAAGGAGAGTTAGTTCTCCTTTTACTAATAGGGACTTATTTACTTCCCATTTGAGCGATTAAAGCTTCGAGTTCAGCCTCATCCATTAAATCAGAAGTATCATTATCCCCTGAAATATGTTTTGCTGAAGGAGCATGTGCTTTAGGAGAAACCGAATCTAAAGTATGACTCATCAATTGAGAAATAGATCTCATAGTATTAATAACTCTTTCAATTTTTTGTCTGTGAATATCTTGGTATTGCATAATAGACATTGTTTCAAAAATAACATCTCTTATTTCACTTATACCTTGAGTCGATTTTTCTTCAGCTTTGTCCATCTCATCTAATTTAACTAAAATAGTATCAAGCTTATCAAAAATTTCAGTAGCTTTCATCTCAGATTCCTGAGTCACTTCGCCTAGTTGTGAAACCAAATGATTGTCATTGTAATGTTTATGTTCGTGACCATCTTGTATATCTTCTTTTTTTTCCATTTCTTTCACATCATGGTCTAAAGAGTCTAAATCAACATCTCCAGCCATCAATGCATCAAGTTCATCTTGAGTCATAATACATGCCTTTTAATAGTAGTAATAATCAGTCTATCTGATTATTACTTAAATGAATAATTGTTATTTTAATTGTAAAGGAGGATACAAAGGTGTATCCCTTAAGTATTAGTTACTTTTTAGTGAGTTAACTCTGAAATAAGTTCTGTGGCATAACTTCCTTTTGGAAGTGTAAATGACAACTCGAACCAGTTTTTATCTTCTTTGTATTCACTCTCAATTTCATCAGGGAAAATCCAAGCAAATCTTCTGGCACCATTTTCAGGAATCTTTTTATCAAAATCTTGCTCATATGAATATGCGATATCTACACTATTTTTTACTCTTTTCCCTGCAAGTAGACCAGTAGGCACTCTATCTCTAAGATTAAACTTTTGAGCTTCTTCTTCTAATTCATCTATGGTAAAAATCTTTCCATAAGGATAATGACTCATTAATTCACCTGGAATAATTTTAAAAGGGTGTTCTTGTTTTTTCATTTGTTTAACTAATTCTAAATCGAGGTTCAATCTTTCATATATTTCTTTGGGTTCAAAAGCATCAATGAGTTTACTGATTTCAATTCTTTTTGCTAACCAAGCGTTAAAAAGATAACTTTGATATGAGTTGATATACATTTGTCGTAAGTTCTTTCTTTTTTCTTTTAACTTACCATCAATAATATCTCTTCCCTTTTTGTAGTTATCACCTTCAATTCCAAATCTTTGAAATCCAAAATAATTTGCAAAACCATGTTTGGCTATTAAACCAAGTGATTGTTCAAGTTTTCTTGAATCTACTAAGTTAACACGTTTAAGTCTAATAAAAAACCTATTCCCTTTTAAATGTCCTATTTTTAACTTATTGTTATGATAAGAAGTTTCCAAAATTTTTATGTTGTTATGTTTAAAAGTTTTTAATTTTTCTTCACAACGTCTTGGAATTGTAATGTGTTGTATGGTCATTGCATTTTTATCTTTTAATCCTGCATACCCAATTTCTCTTTGTTTACAACCAACAAAGTCACTAAAGATTTGCAAGGCATCCCACGTAGCCAAATCTTTTTTTCTAAACTTTACAACAATATGTTCACCTTCACCAGAAAACTCATATAAAGGTATTTCTGTTACAACAAAATCATCTTTACTTTGTTTAAAATGTACATCTATTTTTGAATGATTTAAATAAAACTGTTTTGTGATTTCTTCCATATATTCCTACTTTTAAAAGTGATGTCCCTTACATTTGTTACTGTATTCACCTTGGATGGCTTTTGCAAATGTATTGAGATTCACTTTGTATTTTTTTGCTATTTTTTCTATTTTTTTTCTGTTCTTTTGTTTGTATGTAAATAAAACTTCATATTCTTCCCCACTACAGCCAATATCATTGTTTATGGTTTCAAAAAAATCAAACCCTATTTTATTGGCTTTTCCTAATCTTTCTAACTCAAAAAATAATCCATCAGATATATCTAAAGCTGAATTTATGTATGGCGCAATCTCATAAAAAAACTTTGCATTTAATTTTGGTTTGATAAACTTTGATTTTTTCGAAACTTTTTTATTATTAAGTAGTGAATCTAAATCTTTTTTACAAGAACCCAAATCTCCTGTATAACAAACCAAATCATCTATTTTTGTTCCTGTTCGAAAAACAGCTTTTTTTGTTTTTGAAATAATCGTTACTGAAATATCTAATTTAATATTTGCAATGGTATCTCCACCTATAATTTCAATGCCATATTTAGAAGCCACTTGTTTAAAACCGTCGGCCAATTCAATTAAATCTTTTTTACTATAAGTTTTGGGAATTGCTACAGTTAATAAAGCATATTTGGGAATTGAGTTCATTACAATGGCATCAGATATATTTACAAGCATGGCTTTTTTTGCGATTTGTTTTAAGCTCATCCAAGATGTTTTAAAATGAACATTTTCGAAAAATGCATCTTGACTGTACACGTAATGTCCTATTACGGCACCATCATCACCAATAAACTTAGAATTTGAAAATTGTTTGATAAAAAAGTCTTCTTTATTCATACGCGGATTTTAACATAAAATTGTAATAAAGAGAATTAAAGTAGGTAGAACAATGGGATTTTATCCCATTGTTCATGTTTCTTAAATTGTTAATTTCGCTATTTAATAAATGAACAACAATAGTCCATGATTGCATTAACTTTTATTTTAAATCGTGAGTTTTGAGGTACTTCAAATGAAGCAGGTGCGATTATACTTACCCATTCTTCAGCTTGTAGTTTGTATTCAATAATTCCAGAATTTATTTCCATAACTTCTTTATGAATTGTATTAAACTCATACTCACCAGGAAGCATTATTCCTAAAGTTTTTCGAGTTCCATCTTCAAATTCAATATTTCTACTTGTTACATTAC
>MAAG01000125.1 GCA_002163065.1 Arcobacter sp. 31_11_sub10_T18 | reverse complement strand
TGATAATCAAATAAGTGGTGAGATTGCTTATGTTTCAACTTTTGACAAAAGTATAAATACCAGTGCTTTGTTTGATACATACAGATATAACAGTGCAACTATAAAAAAGGTGTAAGAGATGGAATCCAGTTTACTCATAGAGACCGCTGTTAAAGTTCTTGTTGTTTTACTTGTTTTTTCAGCACTTGCTGGATTTACCACTTATATTGAAAGAAAAGTATTGGCGTTTATGCAAAGAAGATTAGGGCCCACCAATGTTGGACCTTTTGGATTATTACAAATTCTTTGTGATGGGGTGAAGTTATTTACAAAAGAAGACTTCATCCCTGCAAATGCAGTTAAACCAGTTTTTATGATTGCTCCAATAATAACTGCGGCTACTGCGTTTATAGCCATGAGTGCTATACCTTTTTTCCCTGAATTTGAAATGTTTGGTTATACAGTACGACCTATTATTGCAGATATCAATGTGGGTGTGCTTTTTGTTCTTGGCGTTGCGGGAATTGGCCTATATGGTCCTCTATTAGCTGGAATGAGTAGTGGTAATAAGTGGTCTCTTATTGGTGGAGCTCGAACAGCGATTCAATTACTGTCATATGAGGTGGTATCAGGACTTGCTATCTTGGCACCCATTATGATGGTGGGAAGTTTATCCTTGATTGATATTAATGCTTATCAGGACGACAATTACTGGATGATTGTCTATCAACCCTTAGCTTTCATTTTATTTTTAATTTCAGGGTTTGCTGAAACAAATAGAACTCCTTTTGATTTATTGGAGCATGAGGGTGAAATTGTCGCTGGGTATGCTACTGAGTATTCAGGTATGAGATGGGGAATGTTCTTTATTGGGGAATATGCCAATTTATTTACCATATCATTTTTAGTATCTTTATTATTTTTGGGTGGCTTTAATGATTTATGGTTTATTCCAGGTGGTCTTGCCATTGTACTTAAAGTGATGATGTTGATTTTTACTTTTCTTTGGGTTCGAGCTTCTTGGCCTCATATTAGACCAGATCAGTTGATGTGGTTGTGTTGGAAAGTACTAATGCCCCTATGTATTATTAATATTCTAATTACAGGTTTTGTAATGATGTACTGGAGTAACTTATGAGTAAAATAGATTTAAATGAAAGAAATGTTGGATCCAAAGAATATATTATGGTGCAAGAAGATACTTATCCCAAAACTTCTTGGCAAGAATTCAAACAAGTGGTTAAACGATCTGTTAAAGGTGAATTACTCACAGGACTCAAAATCACATTTGTGATGATGAAAGAGGCCTTGTTTAATAAAAATATGCATACAGTGCAATACCCTGCTGAAAAGCTTCCTATAAGTGCCAGATTTAGAGGAATGCATAAATTATTGGCTTTATTGGAAAGTGGAGATAACAGATGTATTAGTTGTGGCTTGTGTGAAAAGATTTGTATTTCCAATTGTATTCGAATTGACTCTCGAGTTGATGAAAATTCAAGAAAAGAAGTATTGGACTATTATATTAATTTGGGGCGTTGTATCTTTTGTGGTTATTGTGCTGAGGTTTGTCCTGAACTGGCAATTGTTCACGGACCTCGTTATGAGGTTGCAGGTGAACAAAGAGCCCATTTTATTGATATGGAAGATTTACTTACACCTATAGACAAATTAGTGAGTCAAGAAGAATATCCTGGTTTTGGAGACATTTCTCCCAATGCCGATGAGCGAATGAAAAAAACACCATTAAGTTATTAGAGGGGTTCATATGTTTGAAGTTGTAGCGTTTTATTTATTTTCATTTTTAACTATTGGAATGTTTAGTATCACAGTCATGACCAATAATGCTCTCTATGCATTAAGTTCTTTGGCTGCGGGTATGATTTTTATATCTGCCTTTTTCTTTTTGCTGGACGCAGATTTTTTAGGTGTGGTTCAGATTGTTGTTTACACAGGGGCAATTATGGCACTGTATGCTTTTGGAATGATGTTTTTTGATTATTCAAAAGAAATAAAAGAAAAAGTAAATAACCCCAGATTGGCTTTTGTATTAACAGGAATGACTGCTTTATTAATAGTAGTGATGTTTACTATTCCTGTTATTGGTGAAAGTGCACAAAAAGGACTGTATCCCATACATGAAAGTTATGGAAATATTCAAGATATAGGTTTAGTATTATTTACCAAATATCTTATACCTTTTGAAGTGGCAGCTGTGATGCTTCTGGTTGCGATGATTGGTGGAATTATACTTGCAGGCAAGAAAATGGATGTTTCTTACAGTGAGATGAGTGAAGAAGATATTGAAATCTATGAAAACAAGTTAAGTGATGTGGCAAAGGATAAAAAATGAGTTTAAATGAATATTTAATACTTTCAGGCATTATTTTTTCACTTGGATTAATTGGCGTGTTACGAAGAAAAAATTTATTGATGTTATTTTTTGCAACGGAAATTATGCTAAATGCTGTAAATATCGGAATGGTCGCAATTTCAAAGTTCCATGGAGATTTAACAGGACAGATATTTGCATTTTTTATAATTGCAGTAGCTGCCAGTGAAGTTGCAGTGGGACTTGGTTTGTTAATTCTTTTATACAAGAGAAAAAATACTGTGAATCTTGATTCAATTGCCAGTATGAAAGGCTAATCATGGAAACATATCTTTATATTGCACTTTTTGCTCCATTGATGGGTTCTTTGGTTGCAGGACTATTTGCACAAAGACCCAAGCTACTATTTACAGGAATATTCACCTCTTTAATGATTGGTATTTCCATGATTGCTTCACTTAATTTATTATATTTTGTCATGACAAGTGATCAAATTGTGCATGTGTTTATGATGGATTGGATTCAGATAGGAAATCTAGATATTCATTTTGGTTTTGTGGCTGATCAAATAAGTGTTACGATGATGGTGGTTGTCACCATTGTTTCAACTATGGTGCATATACACTCCATTGGATATATGGATAAAGATAAAAGTTTTAATAGATATTTTTCTTATTTAAGCGCTTTTGTATTTTCTATGATGGTTTTGGTCATGTCTGATAATTTTGCAGGACTATTTATTGGATGGGAAGGAGTAGGGCTTTGTTCTTGGTTACTCATTGGATTTTGGTATCAAAAAAATGATCAAGAAATCGTTGATGATGTTAAAAAATCACCTTTTTCAACACTCTCACCTTATTCTTCCATTTCACCTTCTTATGCAGCTAATGAAGCTTTTATTAGCAATAGGGTTGCAGATTTAGGAATGTTAATTGGATTGTTTCTAATTTATTGGAACCTAGGTACCTTAGAGTATACAGAAGTTTTTGAACATATAAGTACACTCTCTACTGCATTAAT
>MAAG01000038.1:16332-19304 GCA_002163065.1 Arcobacter sp. 31_11_sub10_T18 | reverse complement strand
ATTATTTCAGCAAGGTTGAGCTTTTTTAAAACATCTAAATTGATATCTAATATTTCTTGGGGACGTAAATTTGAAAATAAAGTGACTAAAATATAAACCAAACCTTTTACAATCATTGCATTACTATTGGCTTTAAAATAAAGTTTGTTTTCTTTTTTTTCACAAATCAACCAAACTTTCGAAGTACATCCTTGAACCAGGTTTTCATCTTTCTCTTGGTCTTGATCAAGGGGTTCAAGTGTTTTCCCTAAATCAATGATATATTCATATTTGTCTAAGTCATTATCAAAAAGTTCTAAATCTTCTTGGATTTGAATAACTCTTTGTTCAATTAACATGTCAATCCTTTAAAATCTCAATTGCTTTGCGTAAAGCAATAATAAATTTATTGATATCATATTTGTCATTGTAGAAAGCTATGCTGACACGAATAGTACCTTCAATATTAAGATATTTCATCACAGGTTGCGCACAATGATGACCACAACGAACAAGCACATGTTGTTTATCCAATAATATTCCAATATCTTCATGATTTAAACCTTGGATATTAAAACTCAAACTTCCGATAGAGTCCTTTATATCAGTATAAAATTGAATTTCTTTAATTGTTGATAACTCTTTTCTTAAGTAAGAATACAATTGAATTTCCTCTTTATGTATTTTCTCATATCCAATAGTAGTAATAAATTTCAATGCCTCATGGAAGCCTAATACTCCAGCAATATTTTGTGTCCCTGCTTCAAACATATAGGGTGAATCTAAAAAGATACTTCTTTCAAAAGAGACATCATTTATTGTGGCACCTCCTGTTTGATAAGGTTTGAAACTTTTTAAATGTTCTTCTTTTGCATAAATAGCTCCCGTACCCGTAGGTCCAAAAGTTTTGTGTGAAGAGATGGCGTAAAAGTCCACATCTAAGTCTTGTATATCTACTTTTATATGAGCTAAACTTTGTGCTCCATCCACCAATACAGGAGCATTATATGCATGGGCAATTTTAACGATTTCTTTTATGGGAAGAATTTTCCCAAAAGCATTTGAAATATGAGCAATACTCACAAAAGAATTTGGATGTTTTATTAAAAGCTCTTCTAGGTGGGCTAAGTCAAAATTGAGATTTTCATCACAGTTTACAACTTCAAGACCTTGGTGTAAAGTCCTTCCTTGCATATGCCAAGGTACTATATTTGAGTGATGTTCCAAGGTTGAAATGATCACGGTGTCAAAGTTATCTTTAACAAAGGAAGTGGCTACAAAATTAATGGATTCAGTAACACCTTTTGTAAAAATTAGTTCATACTTTTCTTTTGCATTTATAAATTCTTGTAAATAAGTTCTTGAGTTTTCATATAGTGTGGTTGCTTTGTTGGCATTTGAGTAGTTGCTTCTATGAATATTGGCACAAAATTTTGTGTAGTAGTCGTTCATCACTTCTAGTACTTGGATAGGTTTTTGGGTGGTTGCCGCATTGTCCAAATAAACACTTTTGTTGTTGGAAAAATACTCAAAATGGTCTTTATACATTGTGTTTTCCTTTAAATGCCAATACAAATTCTTGAATGTTTTGATTGTGTATTTTTTCAACGACTTCGTTTTCAATAGATTCGATCAACATTGCTTCTGCTTTTTTTTCTGGAATTCCTCTGCTGATTAAATAATAGAGTTCTTCTTCATTCATAGCGCCACAAGTAGCACTGTGTTTTGCTTCAAGGTTCTCAGTTTGAATGAGAAGTTGGGGTTGGGCAAATATTCTTGCATCATCACTTAACAGTGTGGTTTTTGAGCTTTGAAATACTTTTGCCTTGGAAGCATCTCTATTAATAGTAGATTTTGCTTCAAAAATGGCGTGAGCAGAATCATATAAAATATGTTTAGCATTTATTTCACTTTTGATGTTTTCTTTGTTGTGAACAATATTTGCTATATTGGCACTTTGTTTATCTTCATTTATATTAACAATTGCATCTATATTTAAAATGATATCTTCATTGTCTAAGCTAAAGTCCCAAAAGTTAAGGGATTTTTTTGCATTTGAGTTTACTGACACCATATTGAGAGTAGACTTTTTTAATAAATTAGATTGATAGTTAAAAATTGAAGTATCATTTTTAGAAGATTTTTCAACTTTACTGTAGTTTAAAATGGCATTTTGTTTTAAAGTTATTTTTCTATTAATGTTTAAAAAACATTCTCCCGTATTTGAAGATATGAATAATTCCAAAATATCAACGTTAGTATTTTCTTCTAAACTAATATGTAAAGAAGTAGGCCTAAAACTATTATTTGATGTGAATAAATTAACAATGAGTAGGGGTTTATCTAATGTATTAGATATTTCTATTTTACTTTGAAGTTCTATAAATGTTTCTCCCAAATGAAACAAGGCATTTTTTGAAAAGTTTTTTTCTTTTGGAAGATGTGAAATTTTTATTTGTTTACTTAAGTGATTGTTGGGTGTTTGTATCGTTGAATTATTTATAAATAAGGTATGAAAATCATTATTTATAAATTCATCTATGTTTTCAAAAGCTTCAATGTTATTTGTAGGAGTATTGGGCATCAAATTAAAAGATGTAGCATAAAGTTTAGATAAGTCAAACTTCCTAAATTCTTCCATTCTTTTATCTGGAAGTTTTAAATATTCTAGTGACTTGTAGGCTGCGTGGTCTTTGATATTGTCTTCAAAATCAAAATCAATTAGCTTCATATTATTCTCCTATATCTTTAAATCCTGTTTTCCCTAATTTTAACGCCAAGGAATAATCTCCTGTTTTGATTATTTTTCCATTTTCTAAAATATGTACAAAATCAGGTTTGATTAACGCTAACATTCTCTCATAATGAGTAATCATCAATAAAGACCTTTTACCATCTAAAAGTGAATTAATTCCAGTTGCCACAGTTTTAATGGCATCAATATCAAGTCCCGAATCAATTTCATCAAGAAGGAGTAAATCAGGTTCTAAAAT
>MAAG01000038.1:8056-16193 GCA_002163065.1 Arcobacter sp. 31_11_sub10_T18 | reverse complement strand
TCTTCTTTTTCCAGATGTTTTCTTTTTTCATTCAGAGCTGTTTTTAAAAAATACATATTGTTAATACCTGGTATCTCAACAGGGTTTTGAAAACTCATAAAAATACCTTCATTTGCCCTTTGTGTAGGATTTAAATTTAATAAATCTTCATCTTTGTATTGGATACTTCCATCATTTACCACGCAATCATAATGAGCGCTGATGGTTTTAACCAAGGTTGACTTACCTGAACCATTTACACCCATCAGTACATGTATTTCACCTGGTTGTATATTTAAGTTAATACCTTTTAATATTTCTTTATCATTAATTTGTACGTGTAAATTTTTAATATCTAACATAAAATCTCCTAATAAATTTATCCCACACAACCTTCAAGAGAGAGATTGAGTAAGGCTTTGGCTTCAACTGCAAATTCCATGGGCAGTTCTTGAAGTACTTCTTTGCAAAATCCATTAACGATCATTGATATTGCATTTTCTTCACTAATACCTCTTTGATTTAAAAAGAACAATTGTTCATCTGATATCTTTGAAGTTGTGGCTTCATGCTCAACTGAAGATGATTTGTTTCTAACTTCTTGATGTGGAAATGTAAAAGCACTACAAGCATTTCCAATAAGAAGTGAGTCACATTGAGAGTAGTTTCTGGAATTAGTGGCACTTTTTGCCATTCTAACCAAACCTCTATATGCATTTCTTCCTTTAAGGGCTGAAATTCCTTTAGATATGATGGTTGATTTTGTATTTTTCCCAATATGGTACATTTTTGTTCCCGTATCAGCTTGTTGAGATAAACTTGATAGGGCAATGGAGTAAAATTCTCCTACACTATTATCACCTTTTAAAATGCAACTTGGGTATTTCCAAGTAAGTAAAGAACCCGTTTCAACTTGTGTCCATGATATTTTTGAGTTATCACCTTTACAAATACCTCTTTTAGTCACAAAGTTTAAAATACCACCTTTACCATTTTCATCCCCTGGATACCAGTTTTGAATGGTTGAGTATTTAATTTGAGCATCTTTTAAAGCAACGAGTTCAACCACAGCAGCGTGTAACTGACTTGTGTCTCGCATAGGAGCAGAGCATCCTTCATTGTATGAAACATAACTTCCCTCATCTGCAATAATTAAAGTACGTTCGAATTGTCCTGTATTCAAAGCATTGATTCTAAAATAAGTAGATAACTCCATGGGACATCTTACATTTTTAGGTATATAAACAAAAGAGCCATCTGTAAAAACAGCACTGTTTAGGCACGCGAAAAAATTATCATTTGAAGGTACCACTGAAGATAAATATTTTTTAAGTAACTCTGGGTGTTTTTGTGCCGCTTCACTAATGCTGCAAAAAATAATTCCCAGTTTTTCTAATTCATCTTGGAATGTTGTTTTAACCGAAACTGAGTCAAACACTGCATCAACAGCAATTCCGGCTAATAGTTTTTGCTCTTCTAAAGGAATTCCTAGTTTTTCATAAGTACTTAAAATACTGGGATCTATCTCATCTAAGGAGTTTGGTGCTTTTTTAGGAGCTGAAAAGTAACTGATATTTTGATAGTTTATTGTGTCATAATTTAAATTGGCCCATTTAGGTTCAATCATTTTTAACCATTTTTTATAAGCTTTAAGTCTATAGTCTAAAAGCCATTGAGGTTCGTCTTTTTTAGAAGATATGGCTTTGATAACATCTTCATTTAATCCCGGAGGAAAAGTTTCTGAATTTACAATGGTTTCAAAACCCAATTTGTATTCTGAACTGATAACTTTATGAAGGGTTTCGTTTTTCATACACGACTCCTTTAAATAGGATAAAATCTGTCCTATTTAAAGTAAGTATAACATGTATAAGTTAATTTGTACATAGAAGAAAAGATTAGTTTTAATATTTTATTATGGGAGAATATGCCTATAGATAGGGAGATGTAGATTCTAAATAATAGTAGTTATAAAACTTCAGCATTATTTAATTTCTTCTATTATACTATACCCCCATATAGTATATAAGAGGAATATTTATGACATATAGTTGTACAGTAGAGCGAAAAAAATTAAAAAATAGAATAAGCAGAATTGCAGGACAAGTAAATGCATTAAAAGAAAAAATTAGTGATGATAATATTGACTTTGAAGAAGATCCTTATGAAGTGATTCGACAATTAACTGCTGTTAAAGGTGCAATAAATGGAATGATTACTTCTTATGTTGAGCATTATGCAAAAGGACACTTAATCAATAAAATTCAAAAAGGTGATGCAGCTGAAGCAGAAGTTCAAATTGATAACCTACTTGAAATTATAAAAGTATTTGGAAAATAATATGAGAGAGTGTAATATCGGTTTACATGAACATAAACCAAATATAAAGACCAATATGGAACACAATCATAGCCATGATACAGAGCATAGTCATGATCATGAACATGACCACAGAGGTACAGATAAAAAAGTCTTGAAAATTGCGCTTGTTATTACCTTCATCACTATGATTTTGGAATTTGTGGCTGGATTTATTGGAAATTCATTGGCCTTGATTTCTGACGCTATTCATATGTTCACACACTCTTTTGCCTTAATTATAAGTTTGGTGGCGATTATCATTGCCAGTAAAAAAGCACCATTGGATAAAACCTTTGGATATTACAGAATAGAAGTAATTGCAGCCTTTATAAATGGCTTAACCATTGTATTATCTATTATATGGATTTTATATGAAGCTGTTGAGCGTTTTTTAAATCCCCAAGTTATTGATTTGTCCATTTCTATGAGTGTTGCAATTATTGGTTTAATAGTTAATGTTATCACTGGTGTAATTTTAATGCAAGGAGATAAAGAAAATATCAATTTAAAATCTTCTTTTATGCATATGTTGGCAGATGCCTTATCTTCTGTTGCAATTATTCTTGGATATATTGTTATCTATTATACTTCATGGTACTTTATTGATATTATCTTGTCTTTATTGGTGGCTTATATTATTGGAAAATGGGCATATGTTATTTTAAAAAACTCAGTGAATACATTAATGGAGAGTTCACCTCTAGATATAGCTGAGGTTAAAACTTATATTGAAAGTAATAATAAAGAAGTGTTAGATGTGCATGAGATTCACATTTGGGAAATCACCCAAGATATGTATAACATGACAGCACATGTAAAAATTAATAAGTCATCTTTAGATAATTATGAAAATATTTTAGAAAGTATCAATAAAGAATTAACGAAAAAGTTTTCTATTGTACATACAACCTTTCAATTTGAATGGGATACAAAAGAAAATTGAGTGTTCTAATGCATTTTTAGATATAATCGCGACTTTAATAAAATATTTGTAAAAAGACAAATAAATGTGTTACCAAATGACCACCTTTAGGAAAAAAATAAGTAAAAATTTTAATTAAGACAATTTTTATCCTATTTAGATTAGAATACAAACAATAAAAACTTTGATGATATTTATTATAAGTAAAAGTGATAATTATTATCGATTAGGAATAAAAAATATGGAAGTATATTTAGACAACAATGCAACGACGATGGTAGATCCAAAAGTTTATGAAGCAATGAAACCGTTCTTTTGTGACATGTATGGAAACCCAAATTCACTACATAAATTTGGTGCAGGAACTCATCCTAAAATGGTTGAAGCTTTAAACTATTTGTATGAAGGTATTAATGCTGCTGATGAAGATGATATTATCATTACTGCAAATGCAACAGAGAGTAACAACTGGGTTTTAAAAGGTGTTTGGATTGACTTAATTCTAAACGGAAATAAAAACCACATCATTACAACTGAAGTTGAACATCCAACAATTACTGCTACCTGTAAGTTCTTAGAAGAGCAAGGTGTGAGTGTAACTTATTTGGGTGTAAATGATGAAGGTACTATTGATGCTGCTAGTGTACGAGATGCTATTAGAGAAGATACTGCTTTAGTATCTGTTATGTGGGCAAACAATGAAACTGGAAAATTATTTCCAATAAAAGAAATTGGACAAATCTGTAAAGAAAATAATGTTCTTTTCCATTCTGATGCAACACAAGCTATTGGAAAAGTAGTTGTTGATGTTCAAGATACAAATATGGATTTTATTTCATTTTCAGCACATAAGTTTCATGGACCAAAAGGTGTTGGTGGATTATTTATTAAAGCTGGTGTTGAATTAACACGTTTACTACATGGTGGTGAGCAAATGGGTGGACGTCGAGCAGGAACTGTTGATGTTGCTTCTATGATTGGAATGGGTCTTGCAATGAAACTAGCAACTACTCCTGATGCAATTGCTTATGAAAATGATCATGTAAAAAGATTAAGAGACAAATTAGAAGCTGCTGTTTTAGAACTTCCTGAAACAATTGTTATTGGTGGAAAAGATAATAGAACTCCAAACACAACTTTAATCAGTATTAGAGGTGTTGAAGGTGAGTCAATGTTATGGGATCTAAATCAACAAGCAATTGGTGCTAGTACTGGTAGTGCTTGTGCAAGTGAAGATTTAGAAGCAAATCCAGTAATGAATGCTTTTGGTAGTGATAGTGAATTAGCACATACAGGTGTTAGATTCTCATTAAGTAGATTTAACACTGATGAAGAAATTGATTTTGCAATTGAGACAATTGTAAATGCGGTGAATAGATTAAGAACTATTTCTAGTTCTTATGCGTATACACCAAAAAATCATGCTTCAGAATTATAAAAAAAACTAATAGATAGAAAGGAATAAAAATGGCAAAAAATAATTTAATAAGCGGTTCAATTTGGGATGAATATTCAAATCAAGTTGTTAGAAGAATGGATGATCCACTTCACCAAGGTGAAATTACTGAAGAACAAGCAGACTCTTTAGGTGCAAAATTAGTAGTTGCAGACTTTGGAGCTGAGAGTTGTGGAGATGCAGTAAGACTTTACTGGGCAGTTAATGAAGATACAAATGAAATTTTAAGTTCAAAATTTAAATCTTTTGGTTGTGGTACAGCAATTGCTTCTAGTGATGTTATGGCTGAACTTTGTATTGGTAAAAAAGTTGAAGATGCTGTAAAAATTACAAATATTGATGTTGAACTTGCTTTAAGAGATGATCCAGATACTCCAGCTGTTCCACCTCAAAAAATGCATTGTTCTGTAATGGCATATGATGTTATTAAAAAAGCAGCAGCGTCATACATGAATGTTGATATGGAAAGTTTTGAAGCTGAAATTATGGTTTGTGAATGTGCTAGAGTTAGCTTAAGTACTATTCAAGAAGTAATTAAAATTAATGACCTTACAACTGTTGCTCAAATTACAGATTATACAAAAGCAGGTGCATTTTGTAAATCATGTATTAAGCCAGGTGGTCATGAAGATAGAGAATACTACTTAGTAGATATCTTGGCACAAACTAGAACTGAAATTGAAGAACAAAAAATGAGAGATGCTGCTGATTTAAGTGCAAATGATGAATTGACATTTGATAAAATGACAATGATTCAAAAACTTAAACATATTGAAGGTGTTTTAGATGTTGATGTTAGACCAATGTTAATCATGGATGGTGGAAACATGGAAATTATTGATATTAAAGAAAATATGCCTCATTATGATCTTTATATTAGATACTTGGGTGCTTGTAGTGGATGTGCGTCTGGGAGCACTGGAACACTTTATGGTATTGAGTCTATATTACAACAAAAAATAGATGAAAATATTAGAGTTTTACCTATCTAGTCACTTACTATTTTTATTCTTCTAAAAAAAGTTAGATTTAACAATCTAACTTTTTTTTTGCAATTTTTTTCATTTATTGATAATGCTCAATGATTTTGGAATGCTATTTCCTTATAATAAAAAGAAATATAAGGAATTACAATGACACAATCTATAAGCGCTTTTATGACAGAAGATCACAGGTCCTGTGATGAAGAATTTGCACAAATGGAAATATCTGTTTCACAAGATAAGTGGGATGAGGCTCAAAATAAATTTGATACTTTTACCCAAAACCTTGAACATCATTTTAATATGGAAGAGGCAGTAATGTTTCCTCGGTTTGAAACCAAAACTGGAATGATGGGCGGACCCACTGCAATGATGAGAATGGAACATGAGCAAATGAGAAATGTTCTTGGACAAATGAAAGATGACTTAAAAGTAAAAGATAAAAAGCATTTTTTTGGTTTGAGTGAAAGTTTAATGATGTTAATGCAACAACATAATATGAAAGAAGAACAAATGCTGTATGCAATGGTTGACGTTCACTTAGGTGAAGAGTCTGAAGTAATTATAAATGAAATGCAAGGATTATTAACAACATAATGTTTAACCAAGGTTTATCATTAGATCAGGCACCACCTGCATCTATTCCCTTTAGATTTTTTTTAACTGCACCTTTATTTGGAATATTACTGGGACTGGTATTTTTCTTTTATCCTCTTGAATCAATTATTGATCAATACTCCCCTGTAGCCATTGCTGTAGTGCATTTATTTACCCTGGGAATGCTTACCATGATAATTTTTGGCGCCATGCAACAAATGATGCCTGTATTAGCAGGTGCAGTTATTAAAAAACCCATATTATTTGGAAATATCGTTTATCTTAGTTTAACTCTTGGAACTCTAAGTTTTAGCACAAGTTTTTTGTTTTCTAACAAAATCTTGATGATTATTGGTGCAGGTTTACTCTCTTTATCATTTTTAGTATTTTTTTTAAGTGCTATTTATTTATTGTTTCAGGTTAAGTTTTTAACATCAACGGTAAGTGCTATGAAGATTTTTTCTGTCTGTGGAATCATTACGGCTGTATTGGGGCTTTATCTAGCAACGAGTTATATAAAAGATGATATAGGGCCTCAACATTTAAATTTTGTAAATACCCATGCCACCTTTGGATTGTTTGGTTTTGGAGTGATTTTAATCATGGGTGTTGCTTTTCAAGTAATACCAATGTTTTACGTGGCTTTGGATTTTCCTAAGTTTATACAAACTAAAATACCATTAATTATTTTAATAATTATTGTATTAATTGCTTTGTTTTTATTTTTGAAAATTGATATATATGTGTTAAAAGTGATTTTATCCAGTATGTTTATTCTGTTTAGTGTTTATGGATTAAACAGTTTAAATAATAGGCGACGTCCTGTTTTTGATGTAACCTTATGGTTTTGGAAAGTTTCACTGTATATGTTTATTATTTCCATGTTAAATTGGCTATTTATTCCTCAGGATAATATGTTTACATTAGCAATTTTATTTGGTTTGGGATTTTTATATTCACTTCTACAAGGAATGATGTATAAAATTATTCCTTTTCTTTCTTGGTTTCATCTAAGCTCTCAAGGACATATGGTTATTCCAACCATGCGAGAGATGATTAGTGAAGATATGATTAAATTACAGTTTTTTATTTTTATATCATCTGTTTTCTTTTTTGTTATTGCTGGTTTTTTAAGTAATATATTTTTATATCTAGGTGCGTTAATGTTTATCGCATCAAATATGTTGCTCATTTTTAATTGTGCAAATGCGGTTAGAAAATATAAGCGCCTTAGTAAATCAAATCCCATGGATGCCTTTATAAAAAAATAAGATAAAATCAAAATAAGACATGATATAATACGCAAAATAATAGTGACATGATAAGGTGCCTTTATCTTAATCTTGTCCACTTAGGAAAACTATGTCAACTAAAACAAAACTTCTAAAAGATGATACAAGTGATTTATTAGATGAATTTAATGCTTCCATTATGTTTGATAAAGAATTGTATGCTCAAGATATTCAAGGTTCAATTGCCCACTCTCAAATGTTGTGTGAACAAAGAATTATTAACAGTACAGAACAACAAGAAATTGAAGCTGGATTATTACAAGTAAAATCTGAAATTGAAGCAGGTGAGTTTGCTTGGAATATTAAAGATGAAGATATTCACATGGCTATTGAAACTAGATTAACTGATCTAATAGGTGAATCTGGAAAAAAACTTCACACAGCCAGAAGCCGTAATGACCAAGTAGCAACTGATTTTAGATTATATGTACAAGATAAAAACAAAACTATTATGACTCAATTAAAAACACTTGTTGAAACCTTTGTGAATGTGGCAGAAGCTAATACTGAAACACTAATTCCAGGAATGACACATCTTCAACATGCA
>MAAG01000038.1:0-8028 GCA_002163065.1 Arcobacter sp. 31_11_sub10_T18 | reverse complement strand
TGGCCTATGCTAATATGTTTAAAAGAGATTTTGAACGATTTGAAAGCTCACATAAAAGAAATAATGTTTCACCTCTAGGAAGTGCAGCATTGGCTGGAACACCACATAATATCAACCGCTTCTCAACAGCTGAAAAATTAGGTTTTGATGAACCAACTGCTTGTGCTTTGGATACGGTTAGTGATAGAGATTTTGCCTTAGAAATTTTATTTAATATTAGTACTTCAATGATGCATGTGAGTAGAATTTCTGAAGAGTTAATTTTATGGTCAAGTTATGAATTTAAGTTTGTAACTATGAGTGATAAATATGCCACAACAAGCTCTATTATGCCACAAAAGAAGAACCCTGATGTTCCTGAACTGTTACGTGGAAAAACAGGACGTGTTTATGGTAACTTAATGAGTTTACTCACAGTGATGAAAGGTTTACCATTAGCTTATAATAAAGATACACAAGAAGATAAAGAAGGTGTATTTGACAGTGTTAAAACCATTGAGATTTCTTTGAAGATTTTAGGTGAAGTGATTAAAACAATGACGGTAAATGTTGATCGAATGGAATTTGCTTGTAAAGTAGGGCATTTAAGTGCAACTGACTTGGCGGATTATTTGGTACAAAAAGTAAATATGCCTTTTAGAACTGCTTACTATATCACAAAAGATGTTGTTAAAGTTGCTGATGATTTACATAAAGATATGAGTGAACTCACACTAGAAGAAATTAGAAGTGCAAATTTTGAAATTGCAAAAATAGATAAAGAAATTTTAAAGTTTTTAAATTTAAGAAACTCAATGAATGCAAGAAATTCATATGGTGGAACTTCAACAAAACAAACTCAATTACAAGTTGAAAAATTTAAAAAATGGTGTGAATCTTAGGGATAAGTATAAAAAGAAGAGAAGAGTTAGTGGTTTCCCACAACTCGTTTCTTTAATAAAGTATAAAAAATATTATTTTAAGTGTTGACTAACAAGTGAAAATAGAGTTTTGATATCTGTTTTCCCAACAAATCCATCTACTCCAATTGAATCCATTTTATTTTTAACCGCTTCAGTTGTCATACTTGAGTTAATAATAACTGGAATATGGCTAAACTTACTGCTGTTTTTGAAAAACTGTGCTACTTGAAATCCATCTACTTCAGGCATCTCAATATCAGTAATAACCATACCAACATTTGAAGCATCAATTTCATCCATTCTTTCTAATAGTTGTTTTCCATTTGGATAAATTTCATATGCAATTTGTGCTTTTTCAAAAAACTTTTTAAGTACTTCACGTGCAACGCCACTATCTTCAGCTGCTAAGACTAGTTTCTTATCTGCAAGTTGAGAATCTACATACTTAGTGATTTGATCTGTTCCATCACTTGTCCATCCAATGTCTTTTAGTAATTGCTCTGCATTAAAGACTGTACATAGTTCGTCATGATCATGTACTTTTACATAGGTTGTATAGGTTATCTTTGAATTCTGTTCTTCAGAGTTTCTTAATTCTTCAGTGGTTTTCTCAACAATATCAAGCATGTCTTTGATCAAAAAACCTACTTTTTTATGATTAAACTCACAAAAAATAATTAATTTATATTCCAATGTTTCTAGTACTGGATTACCCAACCACGTATCTAGGTTGATTAATGTTACAGGTTCCCCTCTAATAGTAGCAATCCCTGCAATAACAGGTGAATCAGTTGGAGTATCATTGATTTTTACTTCTTCAGTTATAATAAATGCTTTAACTTTTGCAATATTAATTGCGTAAATATTGTTATGACCTGTGTAAAAAACAGCAAGCTGTTGGACATTTCGAAGATGCCCTTGTGTCATTTGTTCTACGCTACTTCCAATACTACTCATATGGGTTCCTTTTATATGGTATTTTCTATTATATATCTTTTTTTCTTATATATTACTTGAAGTTCAGAGCTAAATAACTACTTATATAATTATATTTTTATATCTAAAAGTTTTCTAACGGTTAATGAAGCCATCATAAATCCAAAGGAACCTGTTACTGCTTCAAAACTTCCTTTTTCAACACAATTTGGATTTTCTGAAGAAAAAATAACATTAAATTTTTTCTTAAACCCACCCTTTTTTAATTCATTTCTTATTTTTCTAATAAATGGGTCATTAAAGGTTTTCCAAATAGAGATATATTCTATTTTTGAGGGATCCATTCTTTTAGCACTTCCACTGGTTGTGATGAGTTTTTTGTAATATTTTTTTATGAGGTGTACTTTTGGCATCACATCATCAATGGCATCTAAAATATAGTCATAAGAAGAAAAGTCAAAGGTATCAATCCATTCATTGTCTATTTTTGCATTAATAGCTTCAATACCAGGATACTTTTCTTGTAAGCAAGTGACTTTAACTCGTCCAATATTACCTTCACTTCCAAGTTGTCTATTAAGGTTTGACTCTTCGTAAGTATCAAAGTCAACAATGGTGATATTTGTGACACCTGTTCTGTAAAGTGCATCAAGTGCAAAACTTCCAACTCCACCAACACCCAACAAAATAATTTTTGCGTCGTGAAGTTTTAGTGTCTGTTCATTTCCGAATAATTTTCTGGTTCTATCATATTTCATTTTTTATCTTTTATTAGCAAAATTTTGGTATTATAACATACCAAATCAAAGGCTTATATTTTATAGATGTTTTATTTTTGATTTGATAAAAAAGATGGCTAAATATAGTTTAAAGATAGATGTAAAAACTTAACTTTAATATAAATAATCGGTCTCTTTAAATAATTAATTTGATATATGGAGAAGTGATAATGGAAAAAGAACCAATGACTAATGTTGGGTATGAAAAAATTACAGGTGATTTAGAATTCGTTAAAATGACGGAGCGACCTGAAACTGTAATTGCCCTAGAAGAAGCTAGACAATTGGGTGATTTAAAAGAAAATGCAGAATATCACGCTGCAAAAGACAAACTAAAACTAATAGATATTCAGATTGCTGAACTTGGTGCAATTATTTCAAAAGCTGTGATTGTTGACCCTACAGTTCTAGCACATGACCGAA
Organism: Arcobacter sp. 31_11_sub10_T18; assembly: GCA_002163065.1. Lineage (GTDB taxonomy): Bacteria > Campylobacterota > Campylobacteria > Campylobacterales > Arcobacteraceae > MAAG01. Next base: position 4,988 of record MAAG01000038.1, on the reverse strand, counting down.
TTAGTTTTGGATCAACTGTTAATTTAATTGATGTGGACACAGAAGAAGAATTTCAATATACAATTGTCGGAAGTGTTGAAAGTAACCCCGATGTTGGTTTGATTTCATTTAATTCTCCTCTTTCAAAACAACTTCTTGGAAAAGAAGAAGGAGAAGAGTTTACAGCCCATTTACCAAATGGTAAAAAAGTGTATGAAATTCTGGATGTGTTTTATAAGGAATTGGTATTATAATGAAAGTTGCGATCGTTGGAGCTGGTGGATACACTGGTTTAGAATTAATTAAAATTCTTATTTCACATCCAAAATTTGAAATTACGTATATTGCTAATACAACAGGAGATGTAAGCTCTACTGATTTACATCCTTGTTTACAAGATGTAATGAGTATGGATGTGCAAAAAGCCGATGCATCTCAGATTGCTGAAGTTGCTGATCTTGCTTTTCTTGCACTTCCTCACAAAGCGTCAATGGGTTTTGCGAAACAACTCTTAGATTTAAATGTTAAAGTTGTTGACTTAAGTGCTGATTATAGATTAGAGCTTGATACTTATGAAGAACATTACTGTGAACATGAAGACAAAAAACATTTAAGTGAAGTGGTTTATGGTTTACCTGAGTACTTTAAAGAAGATTTAAAAGACACAAACCTAGTAGCCAACCCTGGCTGTTATCCTACTGCTACACTTTTGGCACTATTGCCTTTTGTTGATTTAATTGATGAGAACTCACCTGTTTTTATTGATGCCAAATCAGGAGTAAGTGGAGCAGGAAAAACACCAAATCCTGTAACTCATTTTTGTAATGTCAATGAAAATGCTTTTGCGTATAACCCTTTTAAACACAGACACTCACCTGAAGTGAAAGAAAAAATACAAGTTATTAAAAATAAAAATTTTCATATTAACTTTGTACCTCACTTATTACCAATTACCAGAGGAATGTTGGTTTCAGTGTATGCTACACTAAAAGAAGAAGTAAATGCTAATGAAGTATTGAAAGATACCTATGCAAAAAATGAATTTGTGCGTATCAAAGAAGTCCCTTCAGATATTAAATCTACAACTGGAACTAACTTTTGTGATTTATATGCAGCTTCCAATGGAAAAGCATTATTTGTAAGTAGTTCTATTGACAACTTATTAAGAGGTGCATCTTCACAAGCTGTGGTGAACGCTAATATTATGTGTGGATATGACGAAGGTCTAGGAATCCCAAAAATAGCTTATGTCCCTTAATCTACAAGAAAATGCAATTTTTATTGCTGATGCCCATTTCAATGAAAAAAGATCTGAATTTTTAATTATTTTACAAAAAATACACTCACGTGAAATACTAACGAGTCAAATCATATTAATGGGAGATATGTTTGATTTTATATGTTCCCAAAGCAAATTTTTTGTAAATAAAAATTTAGAAGTGATTGAATTATTAAATAAACTCTCCCAAAGTATTGAAATCGTTTATTTAGAAGGAAATCATGATTATAATTTAGCAAAACTGTTTCCTAATATATCTGTATATCCAAGAGAAAAACAGCCTATTTTTGCAACTCTGGGTGAAAGATCAGTTGCTTTAAACCATGGAGATTTGTTTGTAAATTCTGGGTATGAACTGTATTGTTCCATTATTAGAAATAAAGCACTTTTAAGTTTTCTAAATATTATAGATGTCAATTTTTGGTTAACAAAAAAAATAAATAATCATTTATTGGGAAAAAATATTTGTCATAAAATTGAAGATTTTGAAAGTCTTGCTAAAAAAAGAAGTGAATACTTTGATGAAGATGTACTAATTGAAGGACATTTTCATCAGGGTAATCAATACGATTTTGCGAATAAAAAATATATAAATATTCCCTCGCTTACTTGCAGTAAAAAGTATGCAGTGGTAAAAAATAATTTAATTTCTAATATTTCTTTTTATTAACTATTTATATGTTTTTTGTTAGCATTTTTTGATTATATTTGTAGGAGTTTGATTTGTCAATACCCGTTGTTGTAGCATTAATGATTATTGCTTGTTTGTTAATTTATTTTGTATTTATAGAATTACTTAAATCATTTGGAGGAGATGTAATCCCTCAGGCGGTTATAAAAGAAGAAAAAGGCATAGAGTTTTTACAATTTCCTGCTGATATAGAAAAAATGACAGAATTTTTAATATCTTCAATTGTACGAAAAGTATTTGAGGTCTATGTAAAGTTTGATTATAAAAATGCAACGGATGATCAGCTTGATGAGAGAGAATGGCATTCTTGGCAAGTATCAATGTTATTAAAACTGTACAAGTTTAATCAAGAATTTTATATCCCCAAACAAAATGAAGTATTTCCTAAAAGCATATTAGACATGAATCTAAAAACTTTAGAGGATTACATAAATAGTTTGATTATAAAATATGACAACAATGTAGATATCTCAAAATCAAAAGATCTCTTATGCTCAGATGTTATTTGGACTACAAGAGATGTTTCTATTTTATTTTATTATCTGTCCAAATATAGAGAGCTGTAAGCTTAAATAAAAAGGTAGACACCATCGCAAAGTTTGAAGTAGTAAGTGAATACGAACCAGCAGGGGATCAACCTGTTGCCATCAAAGAATTAAGTGACTCAATAATTGCTGGAAACCAATATAATACTCTACTAGGAGTTACGGGTTCTGGAAAAACATATACTATGGCAAAGGTGATTGAAAAAACTCAAAAACCAACCCTTATTATGACACATAATAAAACGCTAGCAGCCCAGTTATATTCTGAGTTTAAGCAATTTTTCCCTAACAATCATGTGGAATATTTCATCTCTTACTATGATTATTATCAACCTGAAGCTTATATTCCCCGAGCTGATTTATTTATAGAAAAAGATTCTTCCATTAATGAAGAATTAGAACGATTAAGACTTAGTACAACAGCATCATTATTGTCATTTGACGACGTAATTGTTATTGCTTCAGTTTCAGCAAACTATGGTTTGGGTAATCCTGAAGAATATAAAGCAATGGTTCAAAGAGTTGAAATTGGATTTGAATACTCTCAAAGAGCATTTCTTCTAAAACTTGTAGAAATGGGTTATAAAAGAAATGATAAGTTTTTTGATAGGTCTGATTTTAGAGTGAATGGGGATGTGATTGATATCTTCCCTGCTTATTATGAAGATGAATTTATTCGAGTTGAATTTTTTGGGGATGAAGTTGAATCATTGACCAAACATGAATATTTAACCAATCAAAAAGTAAAAGAACTTAAAGAAGTTATTATTTACTCAGTAAACCCATTTGTGGTATCAAATGACAAACTGGCAATTGCTGTTAAACAAATAGAAGAAGAACTCGAAGTTAGATTGGCCAATTTAAAAGAAAATGATAAATTGGTTGAACATCAAAGACTTAAACAAAGAGTTGAGTTTGATTTAGAAATGATCGAGGGTACTGGGATGTGTAAAGGAATTGAAAACTATGCACGACATCTAACTGGTCAAAAACCAGGTGAGACACCATATTCACTTATGAACTATTTTCAACAAATGCATGAAGATTTTTTACTTATCGTTGATGAATCACATGTATCTCTTCCTCAATTTAGAGGAATGCATGCAGCTGATAGAAGTAGAAAAGAAGTACTGGTTGATTATGGATTCAGACTTCCAAGTGCTTTGGATAATAGGCCTTTGAAATTTGATGAGTTTATTTTAAAAGCACCTCATTTTCTTTTTGTTAGTGCAACACCAAATGAACTAGAACTTGATAAAAGTGCGGTAATTGCAGAGCAGGTTATTCGTCCTACTGGACTACTAGACCCTACTATTGAAATTCTTGATTCAGAGTTTCAAGTTGAAAGACTTCATGATGAGATTAAAAAAGTGGCTGCTAAAAATGAAAGAGTTCTGGTTACAGTATTAACCAAAAAAATGGCAGAAGAACTGGCTTCCTATTACAGTGATTTGGGTATCAAAGTAAAATATATGCACTCAGAAATTGACGCCATTGAGAGAAATCAAATTATTCGAGCTTTAAGACGTGGAGAGTTTGATGTATTGGTTGGGATTAACCTCCTTCGAGAAGGTCTAGATATTCCTGAAACCTCACTAGTTGCCATATTAGATGCGGATAAAGAAGGATTTTTACGATCTAAAACTTCCTTGATTCAAACTATGGGTAGGGGAGCACGAAATGTAAATGGTCGTGTTATTTTATTTGCTAAGAAAATTACCAAATCAATGCAGTTTGCTATAGATGAAACCAATAGAAGAAGAGAAATTCAAGATGCGCACAATAAAAAGCATGGTATTACACCAACATCAACAAAGAGAAAACTGGATGAGAATCTAAAAGTTGAAGAGTATGATGATATTGCTTTGAAAACAGATAGGTTAAATCGAATGCCAGCAAGTGAGCGAAAGAAAATGTTGTTGGAGTTGAATAAGCAGATGAAGAAAGCGTCGCAGGATTTGAATTTTGAAGAAGCAATAAGGTTACGAGACGAAATAGAAAAAATAAAAAAATTGTAAATAGAGGGTCATCTTTTGAGCAAACTCTGCGTTGAATAATAAATTTTAGTCGGCGTGTACTTGTTGTACACTTCTCTTAAAATTGATTCTTCGCCTTGATTTTGAACAAAATCTAAACCTCTATTAAAGACTAAAAGTTGGGTAAGAGAGGAATGACGGTGAATTTTGCAAAAATTATGGTTTTAGTTTTTTGTTTATCCCAAAGTTTAGCCTTTTACTTTCTCATGTCGATGATTAATTCTAATATTATTAATGGAAATATTTTTGCAGTTTTACAAGTAGTATTAGGACTTATATTTTCTTCTATATATATTTATGCTTTTTTTCAAATTCAAACTAAAATTATAGATAAATCATCAAGTAGTCTCTCAATTTCTGCTGATGAAAGATTAAAAAAAGAAAATAATGAAGTGATTATTTGTGTTTTTGGTGTAATAATATGCATGGCATTTGCATCATTTATTTTATTAAGTATC
>MAAG01000166.1 GCA_002163065.1 Arcobacter sp. 31_11_sub10_T18 | reverse complement strand
ACTTCTCGAATAGCAAAAATATCTTCAATAGTTTTATACAAATCTTCTATTTTTAACATATTTGGTCCATCACTCAAAGCAACACTTGGATCCACATGGGTTTCAAAAAAGAAACCATCCACTCCAACACTAGCAGCCGCTCTGGCCATTGGTGGAACATAAGCAGAGTTTCCACCTGTGGTTCCACCAGTACTTGGTATTTGAACACTGTGGGTTGCATCAAATATTACAGGAGCATATTGTCTTAACATAATTAAGTTTCTCATATCAACAACTAGAGCACCATAACCAAAAGTGTTCCCTCTCTCACAAAGCCAAACATCGTTATTTTTGCTTGTTTCATAATCAACTGCAGACACACCTTTGGTTTGTAAGATTTTTTCAATAGGATGTTTCATAGCATCAGCTGCTAAAAACTGTCCTTTTTTGACATTTATTTTTGCACCTGTTTTAGCTGCAGCCACCAATAAGTCTGTCTGTCTACATAAAAAAGCTGGTATTTGTAAAACATCAACCACCTCAGCAGTTGGTACTGCTTGGTATGATTCATGAATATCTGTAACCAATTGATAGCCAAATTGTTGCTTGATTTCTTCAAATAACTTTAATCCAGCATCTAATCCAGGTCCACGGTAACTATCTAAACTGGTTCTATTTGCCTTGTCAAAACTTGCCTTAAAATAAAAATCAACTCTTTTATCTTCACTCAGGGGTAATAGTTTCTCTGCTATTCGTAAAACAGTATCTCTATCTTCCATAACACATGGGCCTGTTAATATTTTCATTTATCTAAATCCTCTAAAAAGTTTTTTTTCTTCACCTGTTAAGGCATATTTAAATTCATATATATTTTCTGAAATATACTGTATATCACTTTTTGCATTTTCATCACAAGCAAAAAGTATTCTATCATCTAATTTTAATTTTGTATTCCAATCAGGCAACATAAAGTTGTCACCATTTCTCACAAGTAATAAGGGTAACACATTGTTTTGGTGTTTTCTATTATATAAAGAGGTCAAGAATATTTCTAGAGAAATATCAGTTTTTTTGCATAAGGCTTTATAAACCTGAGGTGCATCGTTTTTACATATCTCTAATTCAAAAATCAGAGGGTCATCATTGACAGTTTCTATTAATCTTCGAGTTAATTTCTGTGCCCATATTTCATGTTGATTTACAAATGAACTGATAAATATATCTGATAATGGATTCAACAAAGCGTTAATTGTTTTGTTAAAGGTGATTTTAGAGGGTATAAATAAATAATCAATTTGAGCGTTTGCAAAAATTGAAAAATCATCAGCATTTTCTTCTCTGGCCATGGTGATTATTTCTGGATTAAGTTTTTTTGCAGTTGCAATAATAGATAAATTGACTGTGTTATTATTAGTAAATGCCAAAATGGCCTTAGTATTTCTAATATCCGACATAATCTGAATTTTTTTATCATCTGCATTGGCAAAAGTAATCATAGACTTTTCATTTTCACTAAGATTTTTTGCTTTACTTTCATCAATTTCTATAAACCTTAATTCTATATCTTCATGTTTCAAGACCTTATAAATATGTTTGCCCAATCTTCCGTAACCACAGATAAGATATCTTCCTTTTGGTACTTTAGGAACTCTGGCATTAAGTTTATCAATTTTATACAACCATTTCTCTAGCTTTAATAAATGAGGTGCATTAATAGCCATTCGCAATTCTTTAGCCATTATTTCAAATATATTTACAATAATATCAACATTAATATCTTGAAGATTTTCAGTATGATTTGAAGAAGATGATTTTACAGCCAGTGCTACATTTTTATTAATAAGTTTAGATTTAACCGCAACCGTTAGATTTAATTCATCATCATCAAATAAAGATACTACCGCTTTACAGTTTGCATTTTTTATTCCAGCACTAAACAGTGAATTCTGGTCTTTAGCATCAGCTACTAAAATGGGAACAGTAGGCGTATAATTTTCAAGAATTAAGTTGTTAGCTTTATTTTCATCTTGTTCAATGACAACAGATCTTATATCTGACTCCATTACTTTCTTGAGTATCTCACTGGTCACATAATTAAAACCTAAAATGATAATATATTTTCGTTTAATAGCTTTTACTTGCCATCTAAATCGAAGCTTGCTTAACTCTTCAATTAACATTTTGTTTTGTAAGAGACTCACCAATGCCCCAACTCCATAGAACCAACCAATAACAGTAAAATAAATACAGAAAGTCACCCAGATTTTTTGGGAATACGTAAATTCGTAAGGTGTTTCCCCAAAGCCAATAGTTGAGGCTGTATAAGTTATAAAATAAAAAGCATCAAAAATAGACATCTTATACACATTGCCTTGATCGTCCATTCCATCAATGAGCAATAAACCAATGATAGAGACAGTATAAGTAACAATAATAACAATTGCAGGCATCCGCATTTTATGCAGAACAATCCATAATGAACTATTTTTCACAAAAAAACCTTTGAATTATCTTTTGGATCTAACAGTTTCACCTACATATAATGCAACAGAAGTAATATTTGCCAATAACGCTCCACCTGACAAAGAAATAATAATACTTGCAATTTCCACATCAATTGTATATGCATACTCCGAAATCGTCCAAATTAACGCTGCTGAGATAAGCTGGATATCTGCCACCAAACTTGTTGCCAGTAAAACTGAACCAATTTGCGTTTTATCCCCTAGTTTTAAGGTAGTTGCTATAACATTAATAATAATGGCTGCAAACAACTCATATTTACTATGCGTTTCAAGAGAATCCATTTCACCATAAAAAAAACCAAAATTAATGGTCATGGCCAAAATAATAAAAAAACCGGCTATTACCTTATCTAAGTTCATGTTTATCCTCCGAATCTTTTCCAATATCAAGAATACGTCCGAACACATCATCAATGTTATCATGAACTTTTGAATTTCTATCCAAAAAGATAAGTTTATGTTTATCTAAATCATTAATATTTTTGAGACCAATCACTGCCAAGAGACCTTTGATACTCTTAAGTAAATTTTTATGGTAATCCCTTACCTGATTGGCGTGTTTATAGACAAAATATTTTCGACGTTTCGATTTATCTTGAGTAGCAAGACCCACTGGACAATGATGCCCCGTTGATCCAGAACAATAACGTGCACGAATACATCCAGCACTCATCATAAAGCCACGAGCAATTTGTACAAAATCAGCACCTAAAGCCATAATAATAACAATATCGTCAGGTGTTAATATTTTTCCACTGGCAATTAATTTTACTTTATCTCTTATTTTATACTCATTTAATACTTTATCAACCAAATAAATTGCATCTCTGGCATTTAATCCAATTCGCTCCATCATTTCAATTGGTGCTGTGGCACTTCCTCCACTTCCCCCATCTACACTGAAAAAATCAGGATAAGCATCATTACCCTCTTTGATTCTTTTTTGCATCTCTTTGGCAAAAGGAACAATGTTTTCATAATCAGAAATTACAATTTTTATACCCACAGGTTTGTCAGAGAGTTTTTGTAACTTACCAATAAAATCAAACAGTTCAGTTACAGATCCAGCATAAGGAAATCTATTGGGAGAGAACAGATTATGAAAAGGTTTTACACCTCTATAGTAGGCAATAGCATCAGTCACTTTTTCAGCAATTAATTTTCCACCTACTTGTTTTGCACCTTGAGCCAATTTTATTTCGGTCATTTTACAAAAACTCATTACCTTTTGATAACGCACCGGATCAAAGTTTCCATCATGATCCCTGGCCCCATATAAACCAGAACCCATTTGAAAAGAAATATCGGGTAAATCAGAAGGCACTTCTTTTGGAAAAGCTTCTAAAGGAGCATCCCAGTTTACCCTATGAATTCTTTTGGTTTTTTCATCAAACGTATAGGTTTCAATTTCGGGATCATCTTTTAGAATCATTTTAAGATACATATTTGCAGCCATATTTCCATTGAAAACTTTTCTTATAATTTTTTTCATGAACTTTTGTTTATCTGTACCCTCATGTATGGTCATATATGATTCATTATATTTAATATGTGTAGTGAAAAAATTACTTGTGAGTCCACCCTCACCTGTATTGATACAAAAGTTTCCCATATAAGCGCCTCGAACAAAAGCTCTAGTACCCTCAGGGGAAATAGATCCATCACTCATGGCAGATCGGGAGATGACAGATTTTGTTACAAAGGGTTTCCCTCTATTGGGTCCAAAGGTTACGCTAAAGTCATTTTCAACCTCATCATCATTTAAAACAATGGTTGCGTGCCTTAACATAAATTTTGGTTTTGGGAGTGGTTGGGCAGGAGAAAAAGAGGCATAATTTGGCAAATCTTTTGCCGCTTTATAAACCCAATCCAATTTGTCTTTTGATTCATAAAATTTTTCATCCCCAAAATATTGACGAAAGGGTTCTCTTAACTCCTCAAAGACATATCTAAGTCTACCAATTATTGGATAATTAACCAAAAGTTGATGTCGTCTTTGTACATACTTGTCATGTATAAACCATATAACCATTACTATTACAAAAAGAAGAAGAAATATCATACTAAAACTTAAATCCATGGTTAATCCTTTTTTGAAGAAACTAATAACCCACTAATAACTATTAATATTATACCCAGTAAAATCCAAATACCTGGGAACGAATCACCTAAAATAATTCCTAATATTATTGAAAAAACAATATTAGAATAACTGATTGTTCCTATTATCCCAGCCTTAGCACATGAATACGCTTTTGTCATGTATATTTGAGCAAAGGTAGCAACTATTCCTAATAATAAAATAATAATCCATTCGTCTTGCTTAGGCATAATAAAAGGTGCAATCATAAAATCAAATGTGTCTCCAGAATAATAAGGTGCCATTCCCATTAGAATGATAGGACCAATGGTTCCAAGACCCATAAATGATAATACTATTGTTCTAGCATCGTAATATTTTCTTAAGTCTCTAATTGACGTATAAGCAAGCCCAGCACCAACTCCTGTCAAAATTCCCAGCCAATCAGTTTTTTCCAATTGGGAACCATCAAAACCTGTGATAAATAAAATTCCTATAAAACCTACAAAAATACCTAACCAGCCCTGATAACCAAGTTTTTCTTTAACAAAGAAATAAGCAAAAACAGCTGTAAAAATTGTGGAAGTTTTGGAAAAGGTCATTGCTTCAGCTAAGGAAATTTTCGAAATAATATAAAAAAACATTAATAATGATAAAAAGCCAATTAAACCCCTAAATATGAGCAAAAATAGTTTTCCACCCTTTTGTTGTAAGGGTTTTTTATAAATTGAATATAAAATAATAAATACGCCAAATACATTTCTAAAAAAAACAACTTCTACAGAGCTCATGTTTGTACTTAAATCTTTTGCTAAAGCGCCCATAAAAGCAAATAATAAAGAAGCAAACAACATATATTGCATACCTCTTTTTGTGCTATCTTCCATTCCATTCCTTTAGAACACTTTTTATGTCCCTTAATTGAAAACGAATTTTAATCACTTTTTTGTTAAACTCACATAATTTTTCAATTATAAATACAAACTTACAGGACACGAATGAATTACTTAAATATAAAAGGTCAAAAACAACTAAATGGAAGCGTAAAAATAAGTGGTGCAAAGAATGCAGCATTACCACTTTTAGCTTCTACAATTTTAAGCCAAAATGAAATCAATATTGGTAACGTACCTGATGTGGTTGACATCAATACGCTTTTAAAACTTTTAGGTAAACTAGGTGCTTCTTACGATAGATACAATAACCATGTTAAAATAAATACAAGTAATCTCAATGAAACAAAAGCCACTTACGATATTGTTAAAACCATGAGAGCTTCAATTTTAGTTTTGGGACCATTATTAGCTCGTTTTGGTCATTGTGAGGTATCCCTTCCAGGAGGTTGTGCCATTGGTCAACGTCCAGTTGATTTACATTTAAAAGCCCTAGAGCAAATGGGTGCAAAAATAGAAATTAAAAATGGATATATTCTGGCAACTTGCCCAGAAGGATTACAAGGAAGCACTATAGTATTTGATAAAGTAACCGTAACTGGAACTGAAAACATTGTAATGGCTGCTGCACTTGCAAAAGGAACAAGTATCATTATCAATGCGGCAAAAGAACCTGAAGTAGTTCAACTTTGTGAAGTACTTAAAGATGCAGGTTTAGATATCAAAGGAATTGGTACAGATACTTTGGCTATTGTTGGTACCAACAAGAAACTCCTTAACTTTAAAGAGTTTGATATCATTCCAGATCGAATTGAAGCGGGAACATATCTATGTGCTGGAGCCATTACCAATACAAAGTTAACCATTGAAAATGTTATTCCCATGCACTTAGATGCGGTATTGGCAAAATTTCGCGAAATGGGGTTTTCAATACAAAAAGATACAAACAGTGTAACGATACTTCCAGCAGATGAAATCAAACCTGCACATATTGTTACAACTGAATATCCTGGATTTCCAACAGATATGCAAGCACAGTTTATGGCATTGGCCACTCAAGCAAATGGAGTAACCATAATTGATGAAAGACTATTTGAAAATAGATATATGCATGTGAGTGAACTTCTACGAATGGGTGCAGATATTTCATTAAGTGGAAACACTGCAACAGTTTCGGGAAAACCTAATACTTTAAATGGTACGGATGTTATGGCAACAGATTTAAGAGCCAGTTCTGCTTTGGTTTTAGCTGGACTTGTAGCTCGAGGTGAGACAAAAATTCACAGAATTTATCATCTTGATAGAGGTTATGAGAACTTAGAAGGTAAGTTATCCTCTTTAGGAGCCAATATTCAAAGATTTAATGAATAAGTATTAAGTGAAAGTTAATTATAATTATTTAGAAATATATTTGCTAAAGGAGAAATAATATGAAACTAGAAATCTCACTATTTAAATTTGACAGTAAATCAGATTATTTACCCTATTATAAAAAATACTTTTTAAAAATAAAAGATGAAAAAAATCTTTTAGATATTTTACAAACCTTGAACAAAGAAGATGAGTTTAATTATAAAGAAAATTTAGACTTTGGAGTTGTTGTAAATGGCTTGTATACAGATTTATCACTGAGCCTTTCTGAGATTAAAAATGATTTTGGATTGGATCTCGTAATTGAGCCTTTGAGTATCAAAAGGGCTTACAATGATCTGCTAATAAATACTCAAGATTTTGAAGATAAATTACAGCTGCTAGATTTTATCATTGATGAAGAGGATAAAAAAGAATATTACTCTTACAAAAATTTATATTATGCTTCAAATACATTAAACCATGAAAGTAACTATTTTGGTGATGCAATTCTTTTACTGGCAAATAGTCTGATTAAAAAACATAAAGCCAGTAAAACTAAAATACTTGATACTATTAATTGTCAAGACAATGGAATTACCTATAATACATCTTTATCAAATAGAATTTATAATTTTGATTCTAATTATGGAAAAATTATTTTAAATTTAAAAAAAGAGTTAGCTGTTTATAAAGAAATAAAAGAGCAAAACTTTAGAGTTAACAATACCTATATAATTGATTTTGGGAACTTTGAAAATATCAATGAAATTAAACATGATTTCAAAGATTTTAACTTGGCATATTACAGTGGGCCAAATTCATGTAAGTCCACAGAAACTTTGTTAAATAGTTTAGGTGCAAAAATACTAAATTTAAATTCAATGAAAAATGATCTTGGAGTCCATACCTATCATCTAAATCCAGATTTTACGTATAAACTTGCAGCGAATATATTGTTGGATGCATTTGATAACAGTGCAGATTTGTTAATTGTAGACAATGATGAAATATTTTATTTACTTGATTATAATAGGCGTGAATTACAAAGAGTATCTGGACGAGAAATATTATTGCCAATCATCCATGTAAATGAATTAGCAAAACTGGCCATTGGTTTACATGAAAGTGTTAAAAATACACTTGAAAAACATATTATTAATCCGGAATTGATTTAATGAAATTAGGATTTGATTTTGTTATTTATTCATTGATATCGCTAAGTGCACTGATACCCCTCTATGTTTATAGAGATAAGATTTTTAAATTTTTATATAAATCCTCAGATTTTGAAAGTTTTTTAACTGAACTTAAAAAGTTTCTAATTTCAAATCATCCTTTCATTCCCTTTGACTTCGTAATAGTTGAGAAAACCAAAAATGAAAATAATCCAAAAACCAGACAAGTATTAATAATTGAAAATATTTTATCTCAATTTGCAGAGTTTGAAATGTTAATTACAACTCAAAGTACTGTTGATAAAGAATTTTTGTGGCAAACATATGAAAATGATTCCCTACCAAAAAAAGATAAACTTCCTAAAGATTGGTTGAGAAGAAAAGATGCCACCTGGAAAAGAGATAAGTGTCAATGTACAAGATGTGGTTTAAAAACATCTCTTAATGATGCTCAACTGTATATTGTCAAAGATATAAAAAATGGTGGAACTTATCATTTTGAAAACTTATTGAGTGTTTGTAATGATTGTTACAGAGTACTGAATACTGAAAATCTAGGTAAAACTGTTAAATATTTAAATATTACAGAAGTACTTATGAATAAAGTTACGGGTAAATAAAAAATTGTTCTTATTTACTTCTTAAACCCTTTTTTCTACTCTCTAAAGCATCTTTTAAAGCTTGAGTATATTTATTCTCTAGTAATTTAAATTCTGATAATTTATTTCTAATATAAGTCAAGTTTTCATTCTCATGAATAATATAAGGTGTAATAATTATAACCAAATTAATTTTATCTTTAATACTTGTTGTATTCTTAAACAAACTACCCAGTATTGGAATGTCGCTCAAAAATGGAACTTCATTAGTGGCTGTATCAATTTTATTTTTTATCAAACCTCCTAATATAACACTTTCTCCATTTTTTACTATAGCTACTGTTTTAATTTCCTTTTTTAAAGTGACAGGGTTTCCACTTGAAGTTTTTGATTCTTTAATATCTTCTAAAGTCGTTTCAATATTTAAGAGTATTTCATCACCTGAAACTCTTGGTTTTACACTAAGTCTTAAACCTATATCCTCTCTTACATAACTATCACTAACATTTCCCCCACTGGTTATTGTTGAGCCAGTTTTAATACTTCTAGTTTCTCCTACATAAATTGATGAGACTTGATTATCCACACATAAAATTGAGGGTTCGGAGATAATCTCTAAGGCCAGGTTTTCTTTTAATAAATTTATAGTTGCTCCTAAAGCCAATACAGAAGCGCCACCCAATGGAGTGAAGTTTCTAATTGTACTGTCCAATACTATTGATTGCCCTTCATTTAAAGATGAGGCAAAGGTATATAAAGAGGAACCACTTAATTTTCCCGCACTTAATCCATACTTCAATCCAAGATTTTTTGTTTTAACTTCACTGATTTCAATAATTCTAGCTTCCACATAAATTTGCGTTTTTTTAATATCAATTTTTTTTATGAGATTACTGATTTCTAAAATTTCATTTTCATCTCCCATGAGTATTAGCATATTAGATTCATGCTCATAAGATACAAAAGGTTTGTTTTTATAATAAACTGAGAGATTCTTAATAATTGGAATAAGGGTTTTACTTTCAATATGACGTAACTTAATGATTTTACTTATATTTTTTTTAGCTATTTTTTCAACTCTTTTAGGAAGGTCTTTTTTCTTCTTCTTTACTAGAGGTATTACTTTTAAAAGTTTACCATCTTCCACTAAGGCGAAGTTTTTAGCATTTAAAACTTTTATTAATAAAGCCAATAACTCTTCTTTATTTAAAGGTGAGTTGGAGATAAAGTCAACTTTACCTTCTACTTTTTTAATTATTAGTATATTTCTTTTTGTTACTTTTGAAGTAATATTGATAAGTTGAGAAACGGTTAAATCATTAAAATTTATATTTATATTTCGCTCATTTGCAAAAAGTGTTGTACCCAAACATATAAGTAATATTTCATATACAATTTTTTGCACTTTTCACCTTTAGTAATTGTAAAAATATTATTACAATTACTAACTTAGTATAATCTTAATTATAATTTAAAAAGTGGTTAAATTATTAAATGTGACAATTTAGTTATTTTTAATTTCTTAGATTAAATTAACGCCAAGAGGTAGTTCTTTTTCCAAATTTTCGAATTGTTCTTTACTTGCATCTAAATACAAAACGACCTCCAATTCAAATTCTTTTTTTAAAATTTGTATATTTAATGTATTAATAATATATTCAATGAAAGAGAGTTGATTATAAGAAAACTTGATTGTTTTGGATACTAGTTTTTGATATACATGTAATGTAGATTGTATAATAACTTCATTTACAGCATCACTATACGCTCTGACTAAACCACCAGTTCCAAGTTTGACACCTCCAAAATATCTCACAATAATTACAGCACTGTTAATAAGTCCTTGTCCATTCATAACCTTTAAAGAAGGTCTTCCACTGGTACCTCGAGGCTCTCCATCATCACTACAATTCTCAACTATTTGATCAAACTCATTTAAGTATCTATATGCATATACATGATGTCTGGCTTTTGGGTGTTTGAGCTTTAGTTTTTTCATTACTTCATCAAAATTTTCATAAGGAAAAAGAGAAGCGATAAATTTTGATTTTTTAATTTCTAATGTTGTGGTAATTTCTTCTGTAACAAATTTCATATAGTATTATACAATAAAGCAGATTTAAGATAATTCAACTATAATTTCATCATGAGATTAGACATATATTTAGCCAAACATTTTAATATTCAAAGCAGAAATAAAGCACATGAATTAATCAAATCAAATAAAGTACAAATTAATAGTAAGATTGTTTCAAAACCATCCTATCAAGTTGAAGAAAATGACAATATTATCTTGTTAGAAGATGATTTTTATGTTAGTCGTGCGGCATATAAACTGAAATTTTTTTTAGAAGAAATTAATTTAAACTTGGAAAATAAAGAAGCTCTAGATATTGGGAGTTCAACTGGTGGTTTTACACAAATATTGTTAAATAATCATGTTAAAAATGTTACATGTGTTGATGTTGGGTCAAATCAGTTACATAGCTCCTTACGAGATAATCAAAGAATTACCTTTCATGAAAAATGTGATATTAGAAATTTTTCAACAAAAAATTCCTTTGAATTAGTAACCTGTGATGTGTCATTTATTAGTATTCATCATATTATAAACAGTATTGACGTTTTAGCCAATGACATTATAATCATACTTTTTAAGCCACAATTTGAAGTTGGTGTTAATATAAAAAGAGATAAAAAAGGTGTGGTTTTAGATAAGATAGCAATAGAAAAAGCTAGAATAACTTTTTTAGAAACAACCAAAAATTTACATTGGAATTTAGTGTCAAGTGCAATAAGTAAATTACAAGGGAAAGATGGTAACAATGAAGAACTATTCTACTTTAAAAAATAAATCAACCATTACTTCAATATCAATTGGAGGTTTTGATGGCATGCATAAAGCACATCAAGAACTTTTTAAAAACCTTGATACAACTGGAGCAATATTAGTTATTGATGGAGGATATGCAACACTAACCCCAAAATCTATTAGACAGGAATATACTCCATTACCAGTATTTTATTATCCCCTTCAAGAAATCAAACATTTAAATGCAGAAGAATTTGTTGCATATTTAATGAAAGACTTTCCAAAATTAAATAAAATCGTTGTAGGCTATGATTTTTGCTTTGGTACTAATAGAAAATATTCCATAAAGGATTTAAAAAAACTTTTTAAACATGAAGTAAAAGTAGTAGATGAAGTATCTATTAATAACATTTCAGTTCACTCACGAATTATTAGAGATTATTTAAAACAAGGTGACATAAAAACATCCAACTTATTACTGGGAAAAAGTTATAAAATTAGAGGCACACATATTAAAGGTCAAGGATTAGGTTCCAAAAGTTTTGTACCTACCATTAATTTAAAAGTTGATGAGTATTTACTCCCTAATGAAGGTGTATACATTACAAAAACCACAGTTAATCTAAAAGAATATCCATCGGTTAGTTTTTTAGGACATCGTGTTAGTACAGATAATACATATGCTGTTGAAACACATATTCTAGCATCTTATACACCAGAAAATGTAGAAAAAATTGATATATCCTTTATGGACAAGATTAGAAACAATGAAAAATTTGATACATTTGAAGACTTAAAAACACAAATTTTATTGGATATTAAGCAGAGTAAATTGTTTTTTGATACTCATGAAACCAATAGCTATTAATTAATTTACAATTAGATATAATCTTAGAATGATAGATAAAGTTTTTGAAAAATCCATAACCAAACAATTTGAATTCGATGAAGAAGTTGCTGCTGTATTTGATGATATGTTAGATAGATCTGTTCCCTTTTACAAAGAAATGTTATCTTTAACCACTAACTTTGCATTAGAGTATTTAAATCCAAATGACAGAGTTTATGATTTGGGATGTTCAACTGCCTCAACATTAATTGAATTACATAAGAAAAGTCATTTTCCTTTACAGTTAATTGGAATCGATAACTCTCAAGCAATGTTAAATAGAGCTATTCATAAGTGTAAAGCCTATGGATTAGATATTGAATTTTTATGTGGAGATATCCATGATGTCAACTTTAAAAATTCTCAAGTGATGATTTCAAACTATACGTTACAATTTATAAGACCCCTACAAAGAGAAAAGTTAATACAAAAAATATATAATGCCCTTAGTGATGATGGTATATTTATATTTAGTGAAAAAATTATATCACATGATAAAAGTTTAAATAAACAATTGATTGATGAATATTATAAATTTAAAATCAAACAAGGTTACAGCGAATTTGAAATCTCTCAAAAAAGAGAAGCATTGGAAAATGTTTTAATTCCATACACAGAAGAAGAGAATAAAAAAATGTTACTAGATGCTGGATTTAAAACCTGTGAAACACTTTTTAAATGGGTAAATTTTGCCACATTTATTGCAAAGAAAAATTAAATTAAGAGGAAATAATTTTGTTAGAAATAGGAAATAAAGCACCATCATTTTGTATCCCAAATCAAGATGATGTTGAAATATGTTTAAGAGATATTATTGGGAAATGGATCATTTTATATTTTTATCCAAAAGACAATACACCGGGGTGTACAACTCAAGCGTGTGATTTTACTACAGCACTTCCTGATTTTGATGATTTGGATGCATTTATTTTTGGAGTAAGTCCAGATTCCACTAAAAAACATAGAAGTTTCATAGAAAAAAAAGATCTAGAAATTACATTATTAGCTGATGTTGATACGAATGTTTGTAATGAATATGGTGTGTGGCAACTTAAAAAATTTATGGGTAAAGAATATATGGGAGTAGTACGTACTACATTTATTATCAACCCTGATGGAGACATTGCAGCTATTTGGGACAAAGTTAGTGTTAGAAAAAAGAAAAAAACTGCAGGTGTTGTAACAGAGACTTTACATGTGGATGAAGTAAAAGAAACACTTGAGAAATTACAAGTGAATTATCAAGAAAAATGATGAGGAATTAAAGAATGAGAACAACAAATATCATGATTACGAAGAAAATAAAACTATTACTTATATGTTTATCAATATTTATGACACAAAGTTTATTTGCACAAACTACTATTTGTCACAAAAAAGAATGGACTAAACCCTCTACGATAGAACATATTTCTTTAGATGGAGGAAAGTGTGAAGGCCAATATTCACTAAATCAAATGAAAAAGAAAGGTTGGTTTGTAAAAGATATTAAAATCAATACTTCAGGTCAAGGATTAGATTATATTTATTATTTAACAGATATTAACCCAATTGATATAAAAAAAGATCAAGTGGCTAATAATATGAGATTAGAAAAAATAGATTTACATCAAACATTATTAAAAGTTACACAAGTTACTCAAGACACAGCAATAATTAATATGGGTAATTTGAAAATTGGACAAAGTGGTATTATTGAACATACATACAAAGATGGGAATCAAATTATTGTTTCAAGTGCTTATGTAATGGAATCTAACAAATCCACGTCAAAAATAAAATTTATTCCATTTTTGGATTTAAAACAAAATGCAATACCAACTTCAAACAGAACAGTTGAAAATGGTGATAAGTTTTTACTTAACTACCTGTACGACTTTTCTTTGTTAATTGCTCCAAACAATGCAAGTTTTAAATTGGTAAGAAAAAAGTTCAGAGATAATGCTTTTTTACATTCAGATGTATTTGGAGCTTATTTAAAATTTATTTATAGACCTTTACCCACAAAAGAGATTATTCAAGATTTTGCATTATCTCAAAACATGGGAACTGTATTTATAGTTTTAGAGTCTAACTTATATGTAGTAGATACAAGAACATTTACTATTTTAGATAAAAGACCTTTAAAATATATATCTGGTGAAAAACAAATGCCATTTTATACTCGAGTTGAAGAAATTAAGTACTCGCTACTTACAGAAGATTACACCAAATGGTTAGACTTAGCAAAGAAATATTTAAAAGGTGATACAAGAACCGAAGATGAAATTATTTATGGTGATTTGGCAACAGATAAGAGCAAAGAAGAAAAGTTAGATTATACAGCATATTATAAAAAGCTTTTAGGAGTATAAATTGATTGATAAAAAGCATATTGAAGCTTTCTCAAAAATTGTAAGACCTGAAAACATAAAAAGTGAAAAAGCACATTTGATCGCATACTCTTATGATGCAACCAGAACAAAATTTCAACCTGATGCTGTAATATTTCCCCGAAATGAGGATGATATTTCACAAGTACTTAAATATTGTAATACACATAAAATAGTTATAGTACCTCGTGGTTATGGTTCGGGATTCACAGGTGGTGCACTTCCCGCAAATGGAGGAATTGTATTATCTTTAGATAGACATATGGATCAACTTCTTGAAATTGATATGGAAAATATGTTGGGAATTGTTCAACCAGGTCTTGTTAATCTTGATTTTCAAAAAGCTGTTGAAAAAGTAGGATTATTTTATCCTCCAGATCCAGCAAGTGAAGCTTTTTCTACCTTAGGTGGAAATGTAGCAGAAAATGCAGGTGGAATGAGAGCTGCTAAATATGGTATTACAAAAGATTATGTGGTTGCTCTTCGTGCAGTTTTACCAAGTGGTGAAATAATCGTTGCTGGTAAAAAAACAATCAAGGATGTGGCAGGTTTTAATATTGCTGGTATTCTAACAGGAAGTGAAGGTGCACTTGCAGTTATCACTGAAATTACTTTAAAATTAATTCCAAAACCTAAATATAAAAAAACATATATGGGAATATTCCCAAATGTTGAAAATGCCATGAATGCCGTATTTAAATCTCTTTCAACAGGAGCAAATCCTGTTGCAATGGAATTTTTAGATGCTTTAGTAATTAAAGCAGTACGTGAAAAGTTTAATATTGATCTTCCAGAAAAAGCAGGTGCAATATTAATTGGTGACGTTGATGGAAATATGAGGGATGAACTAGATACTCAGATAGATATTTTAAAAAAATCATTTAAAGAAAATGGATCCATAGATTTTACTGTAGCTCAAAATGATGATGAATCAGCCAAACTTTGGTTTGCAAGAAAAAATGCCTCTCCCGCAGTTACTATTTATGGAACGAAAAAACTAAATGAAGATATTTCAGTTCCAAGAAGCAAACTACCTGTTGCCCTTGCAGGTATTTACAAAATAGGTGAAAAATACGGATTTAATGTTCCTTGTTTTGGTCACTCAGGAGATGGAAATATACATGTCAATGTTATGGTTCCAGATAAAGACAATGAACAACAAATGCACGATGGTCACAAAGCCATAGAAGAGATATTTCAGTATGTAGTTGATCTTGGAGGAACGTTGAGTGGTGAGCATGGAATAGGTACAGCCAAAGCTCCCTTCATGGATATAGCTTTTACCAATTCAGAAATGGAACTTTTTAGAAGTATAAAAAAAGCATTTGATCCAAACAATATTTTAAATCCTGGTAAAATGGGATTATAACAAAGGCATAACTTATGCAAGAAAAAGTAAAAAAGCCAATTAAAAAAATACTTGAGACTTTAGATTCATTTTTTAATGATGATACAACGTATTACGCTGCAAGTCTTAGCTTTTTTACTATCTTTTCTCTTCTACCAATACTTACGCTTATTATCGCAATCATATCTAGTCTAGATCAATTTTCTCAATATTTGGATTTGTTTACCAATTATGTCCTTGAAATACTAAATCCTTCTCATTCAGAAGGATTTGTGAAAATTTTTAAAAGTTTTATTTCCAATTCAGATAAGCTAGGAACAATTGGTATAGTTTATATGTTATTTGTGTTTACAATGTTTTTTAAAGACTATGAATATATTGTAAACAAAATACATAAAGCAAAAAGAAAATCACTACATGCGTCATTTTTCTTTTATTTGTCCTTTATTATAACACTACCAATTATATTTACATCATATATATTTTTAACATCATTTTATAACAATACAATTTTTGACTTCGTGCTTATATTCATTTTTGGATGGAGTATATTTTTTGCATTGTTTAAATTAACAGTTAACCGTCATGTAAGAACTAAAGCAGCACTAATATCATCATTAACAACATTAATCATAATTGGAATAACAAAAAATCTTTTTGTTTACTACGTGCTCTACAATCAAACTTATACGACAATTTATGGTTCCATGGCAACATTACTATTTACTTTTCTTTGGATTTATATATCATGGATAATTTATTTATATGGAATTAAAATGTGTCATCGATTAAATATTCAAGAAACAAGAAATCACATTTAGTACCACTAATTAATTTTAGTTATAGGTTAAATATCATCAAAGTTCATTTATTTTTATAGTAAATTCTACTCCATGATTTTTTTCACTCATACAAGTAATTGTTCCATTTAAATTCTTTACAATAATATTTTGAATAATATTCAATCCCAATCCAGTACCACCAGCTTTTCTATTAGTAGTAAAAAAAGGATCAAATATCTTTTCCAAATTTTCTTTGGATATTCCGCAACCATCATCTTTATAAGTAATTTGAAGACTATCCATATATTTTGATGCAATTATTAATATGGTTCCAACTTGTTTCTCTTTATATCCATGGCGGATTGAATTTATTATTAAATTACTTATCACTTGTGAAAAAGCTCCAGGATATGAATTTATCACTAAATTTTCATCACAATTAAGAATTATAGATAAATTTGTTTTTTGAGTTATGGGACTAAGACTAAATAATACTTCATTAAGATAATCTTTTAAATTAAATTTTCGTTTTTCTTCAGTACTTTGATCAACCGCCACTTGTTTAAAACTTTTTACTAAGTGTGCTGTTTTTTGAAGATTAATGCTAATCATAGTACTTAAATCACTGCTTGTCTTTAGATACTCTTCAAACTCATCTTCACTTATATCATGAAATTTGTATTTATTTGATATGGTTTCAGTTATATCTACTAAATGAGTAATTCCAGTAATTCCATTACCAACAGGAGTATTTATTTCATGTGCAACACCAGCAACCAGTCCACCTAAAGCGGCCATTTTTTCAGATTCAATTAGTTGTGTTTGCATAAGTTTTAACTCTTTAATTGTCTTTTGTAATTCTTCAGCTTTTCGTTTTTGTATGTTCTCATTTTCTTTAATAACATTCATCATATCTCTAATGCTGTTACTTAAAAATTCAAATTCAAAAACACCAGTATAATTTGGACTGGTCTTCAATTTAATAGGAGCAATAAGTCTAGCAATGGGAACTTTAATTGTTTTGTGTAAATAATATACCAGCACAAGTGATATAACAAATACCATAATTCCTGTTGCGAAGTAAATAATTTGAACTTTCTGAATAAGTCCTGAATAATCTCTAACGTCTTTCATCAGTACAATATTCCACTCCCAAGGTTCAAAGGTAAAATACCATACATAATAGTCAGTTTCTTTATATTTTAAATTGGAGATTTTATTTTCTAATAGTTTGGCATTAATTATATTTTCCAAGTTATAATCAGTATTATTTAGAAGTAATTTATTTTTCTTACTTTCAAAAATAATTACTTTTAAATTCACGTTTCTAACAAAATCTTCAATTTCACCTAAAGTATCAGCTTTTTGTATTCGAATAGAAATATTATCCAAGGATTTTCCAGTATTTAATAATTTTCCAAAACCATCATCTACAACATTATAAAGACTACGAGAAGCAGTATTCAAATCTTTTTTAATACTTTGTAATGAAAACTCAGTCACTGTATTAAGAATGAAAAAATATAAAAATATTCCAAGTATAGTCATAGTTATAAATATTGGAAAAACTATCTTAAATGTTAGTTTATCAAAAACATTCAAGTCATAAAATTTCATTTTAATATTGCATCAACCGTTTTAATATTCTCTGGTCCAACAACTTCTTTTTGACCATTTTGCCATTGAATAACCAAAGAAAGGTGACGAATTTGAACGCCAAAATTATCCACACCATATCTACCCATAATCGTAATAGTATCTAATGATGAAAGAATATCACGAACTTTATCTCTATTAAGACTTTTCGCTTTTTTAATTGCTGTTTCTAATATTTGCCCAGCTGCGTAAGCTGAAGATGCATGATATGTAGGGTCAACCTTATATCGTTTAAAAAAATTATCTGAAAATTCTTTAGCCCCAGGATAGGGTGCAAGTCCATAAGGTTCCCATTGTGAAGAAGAAAATGTAAACTCTGCATCATTTTTCAAACTCTCATAATATTTTTGAGTTACAGGACCAACAGATGCATAATAAGCTTTAGGGTACCATCCAATATTATTTAGTGATTGTCTCATATCAATTGATTCATAAAAATGACCACCTACAATCAATACTTCAGTATTTAGTGATTTTACTTTTTTTGCAATATAGTCTAAATTTTTTAGACCTTTTTTAAAACTATCAAATAGAATGACATCCATTCCTAAACGTTTTGCCCACTTATTGGCCCCCTTGGCAATTGATTTGGAAAAAGAATCATCAGCAGATACAATAGCTATTTTACTTAATCCTTTTCTTAATGCCAATTCTAAAAAACCTTTGGTATATTTATTTGCAGGAATAAATACACCAAAAAAATATTTATGTCCTTGTTTCCACAATATATCAGCTGCAGCACCTGAAGAAAGTAATGGATAACCATATTTTTCAGTAACCAATAAAACTTTTTGAGTTATCCCACTAGAATATGGTGCAAAAACAAAATCAACTTTGTCTTTTAATATGAGTTGCTCGTATAACTCTTTGGCTTTATTTGGATTACTATTATCATCATACATAATGAGTTTAACCTCACGACCTAGAATCCCACCTTTATTATTAATATTATCTATCCATAGCTCATAGGCCATTTTATTCATATTTGACATAAATGAATAT
>MAAG01000006.1 GCA_002163065.1 Arcobacter sp. 31_11_sub10_T18 | reverse complement strand
TACTTTTAATCTCTTGCTCACGTTTTTTCTTAAAAAGAACCATATACACTAAAAACAACACAGCGATTACTGCAAGTACTTTAAAAATCATATTTATTGTCCTTCAGTTTTAATATATAAGTAATTTCTATCTTTTACATTAATAATTTCGTAATTATTCAGTGATGCATCTTGTATTTCACTGTCTAACATACTACCTTTGTAAAATAGAAACTCTGTTTTAGCAGAAGAAATATCTTTTGTTAAATCCATCAATAAAGAAGTATTTGTAACTGCTCGAGAAGTAATCAGATCAAAAGATCTGTCTTTAACATTCTCAACTCTATCACATATAATTTCTACGTTTTTTAAATCAAGTGCATTTTTAACAAAATTTAAAAAAGCAACTCGTTTTCTTCGTGGCTCAATTAATACTGCTTGTGCATCTGGTCTTGCCATTGCAAGTAAAAGTCCAGGATACCCTGCTCCAGTTCCAATATCGGCAAAAGATTTAAAATCATTTAAAAATTTCAAAGGATATATTGAATCAAGTATATTAGTGTCTATTTTTTCATCTTGAAGCTCAGCTGTTAAGTTATGGACTTTACCCCATTGTTGTAACAAAGAAGTATATTGCGCACATCTTCTGTAGAATTTGTTTTCAAATTCTAACCCAATGTCTTTACATTGTTCACTATTCATATTTTCTTTCTCACTATAATAAGTGCCCCATTTGTTCTTTTTTTACTTTTAGATACTCTTTGTTTTTAGATGTCTCACCCACAATAATAGGTTTTCTCTCTACTATTTCGACATTTTCTAAACTTTCGACTTTTTTTGGATTGTTGGTTAGGAGATTGATTTTTTTAATATCAAATTTGTTTAAAATATATTCTACTATCTCATAACTTCTCTCATCGGTTCTAAAACCCAATTGATGATTGGCTTCAATGGTATTCATACCTTTATCTTGAAGAGCGTAAGCATTTACTTTGTTTAAAAGTCCAATATTTCTACCTTCTTGACGTAAGTAAATCACCATTCCTCCATGTTTTGCTATATAATCAAGTGAAAAATTAAGTTGTGCTTGACAGTCACATTTAATTGATCCTATAGCATCTCCTGTTAAACATTCTGAGTGAATTCTTACATTTGGGGTTTCACATAATTCTTTTGTATAAATAACTAAATGTTCTTTGTGATTTTCTTTAAACGATTGTATTAAAAAATTGCCATGAACTGTCGGTAAGTTTGCAATTTCCGATTGTGTTATATTCATAAATTTTTAAACCTTAACTTGTTAAAATAGTCACGATTATATCTAACAAAGGTAAATAATATGTTTAAAAGATTTAGAAGATTAAGAATTAATGAAACTTTAAGAGGTTTGGTTCAAGAAACTACCCTTTCAAAAAACGATTTCATCTATCCACTTTTTGTAAAAGAAGGTGAAAATTTTAAAAAAGAGATTGAATCAATGCCAGGTGTTTTTCAAATGAGTATTGATGAAATAATAAAAGAATGTGCAGATATCCAAAAGTTGGGATTAAATTCAATTATACTTTTTGCTATTCCTGATGTAAAAGACAGTGTTGGAAGTGAATGTTTATGCGAACAGAGTCTTATTTCTAGAACCATTCAGGCCATCAAGAAAGAGTTTCCAGAAATGTTCATCGTAACAGATTTATGTTTTTGTGAATATACAGATCATGGTCATTGTGGAATCATGGATCCAAAAACTCAAACAGTTGATAATGATGCAACACTTGAAATATCAGCACAGCAAGCATTGGTTCACGCACGTGCAGGAGCAGATATGATAGCACCAAGTGGTATGATGGATGGTATTATTAGTACCCTAAGAAATGCTTTAGATGAAAATGGATTTAAAGATCTTCCAATTATGAGTTATTCTACTAAATTCTCATCTGCTTATTATGGTCCTTTTAGAGATGTTGCTGAAAGTACTCCTAGTTATGGAGACAGACGAAGTTATCAAATGAACCCAGCTAATAGACTTGAAGCAATTGAAGAATCTATTGAAGATGAAAAACAAGGTGCAGATATCTTGATGGTAAAACCAGCTCTTGCATACTTAGATATTGTTAGAGATATCAGAAATGAATCAAAACTACCACTGGCTGTTTATAATGTTAGTGGCGAATACGCCATGTTAAAACATGCTGGAAAAGCTGGACTAATTGATTATGACAGAGTGATGATGGAAACTTTACTTAGTTTCAAAAGAGCGGGAGCTGATATCATCATCACCTATCATGCAAAAGAGGCTTGTAAATTACTTGGATAACTATATATTTACTTAAAAAATAATTATATGTTCTTTAAGTTATATTGTCTTAAAATGTCACACTAACTAAGGGGCAATAATGTTAAATAGTAATGAAAAAAAGATTTTAACATCTATTAATTTTTTTCCAATATTTATCATTATTGTCTTCTCTTTAATACTCACTTATACTTTTATATCTCAAAATGAAAAAATATTTGAATCAGATGCACAAAGAATTAAAGCAGATTTTATGCAAGAGCACAAAAATCTTGTCAAGAAAAATGTTCAACTGGTTTATGACTTAATTTCTTATGAACAAAAAAGTGCACTTGAAAATCTCAAAAATAACATCAAACAAAAAGTTGAAGAAGCACATCAAATAGTTTCAAGTATTTACTATGAAAACTCGCATCTTGATAGGGATGCACTTACACTAAAAATTAAAGATGCCCTTAGACATATAAGATTTAACAACAACAGAGGCTATTATTTTATTTATGAATTAGAGGGTAAAAATATTTTATTGCCTACGTCCAAAAAACTTGAAGGTCAAAACTTATGGGATCTAAAAGATGCTAAAGACAACTATACAATAAGAGCTCTCTCAAAAATAGCCAAAAATAAGAAACAAGGTTTTCATACTTGGTATTGGTACAAACCAAAACAAAAAGATAAAATGTCCAAAAAAATCGGTTATACCATGTTATTTGAACCCCTTAACTGGTTTATTGGAACGGGTGAGTATTTAGTTGATTTTGAAACAGACGTTAAACAAAATATTCTTAATAGAATCAATCAAATCCAATATTCTAAAAAAGAATATGTATTTATAGTAAATTATGATGGTGTAGTTATCAATCATATCAGAAAAGACTTGGTCAATACCAATCAAATAAACTTAAAAGACAAAAATGGTGTCAATATTACGAGAGAGATTATAAGTGCTGCCAAAAACAGTGAAGGATTTGTTCAATATATTGGAATTCCAGGTACTCAAATAGGAGAACCCTCTCAAAAAATTTCGTTTGTTAAGGGTTTTAATCTATGGAAATGGGCTGTAGTATCTGGTTTTCATCCTAAAGAACTAAAACCATTATTAAAAGAAAAAGAAGTCAAACTAAAAGAAATAACCCAATCTACGCTATCACAAATAACCATGATCAGTATTTTTGCAACAGTAATAACAGTAGTTCTTCTATTTCTCTTTTCCAATGTGATTAAAAAAATATTTTTACGATATAGAAAACGAAATCAAGAGTTTCAAGATAGATTACAAGTACTCTTAAATGAAAAAACAAAAAAGCTTAATGATTCAATGGAAATGACCAACTCTTATGTTGCCATGACACAAACTGACTTAAATGG
>MAAG01000005.1:3330-3706 GCA_002163065.1 Arcobacter sp. 31_11_sub10_T18 | reverse complement strand
TTAAGAAAAGAAATCACAGAAGGTTTTGTAACTATAGTTCCAGGTGATTCTGAAACGCAAAAACTGGTTGATTCAGGATATTTTGAGTCTAAATCATAATTTAGATTTCCTTAGAGTATAGACTTATCCACATCATTTTCAGAAGATAAAGTATCCTTTTCCTTCTCTTTTTCTAAACTCTCAGATTCCATTGTAGATTCACTTGGGGGAACTAAATTTTCCACTTCATTTTCTTTGGTTTCATTTTTAGCTGCTTCATTTTCGTAAGCTTCAGGTTTCACCTCATTGTCTTCAGGTAGGCACTCCATTTCAGTAAGTTTATCTGCATATAGTTTAAGCTGATTTAAGTATTCAATATTTTTCTTTTTCTCTTGAA
>MAAG01000005.1:0-3250 GCA_002163065.1 Arcobacter sp. 31_11_sub10_T18 | reverse complement strand
TTTCTATTTTCTTGTACATTCTCAATCACTCTTTTTTTAAAATCTCTTTTTTCCTGTTCATAATTAGTAATTGAAAAACTGATGTGGTAATATTCAATAATAGTTTCATTTTCATTATCAAAGATAGGAATAAGTGTTGTATTCACATAAAAGATAGAATCATCTTTTGCTTTAGATTTTAATTTTCCATTCCAGATTCCTTTTTCTTTTGCATCATCCCACATTTCTCTAAGAACCAAAACTGAAACATCTGGATGATTGATAGAGTTGTATTCTTGACCAATAATATCAGCTCTCTCATATTTGGAGATATCATAAAAAGCTTTATTGGCATAGGTTAAGTTTCCATCACCGTCAGATTTTAATACAATAGCTACTTCATCAATATTACTCAGATGGTTATGTAAGTCTTTTTTTTCTTCTTTGTGTTTTTTTTCTTTAAATCTCTTTTTTGTACATTCTAAAACTTCATCAAGAAGTTTTACAAAGTCAATGGGTTTTACAACGTAACTGGTCACTTTATATTTTATAGCATCCAATAAAATAGGAGAGTCTGTATGTGCAGTTGTGAATATAACGGGTATTTTTTTTGATAAATTTCGTAAATCTTCGAGAAACTCTATTCCACTTTTCTTTGGCATGTTAATATCACTAATAACAATATCAATAGGCTTACTTTCATCCATATGTTTTTTATAAATAGTCAAAGCTTCTTCGCCATCACCTGCTTCAAGAACTTCTTTGACATAGTTACTAAATACTTCAGCAATTTCTTTTCTACTATCTATATCATCTTCTACATATAGTATTGTTATTTGTTTCAGAAAATCTAAATCTTTTTTCTTCATATTAACTTCCTAAGATATTTTTGAGGCTTTATTATCTTGAAAAATAATTATACATGGCAATATATTTAGAGTACTTTATTTTTTAAAACTAACAATTAAAATTAAAATA
Organism: Arcobacter sp. 31_11_sub10_T18; assembly: GCA_002163065.1. GTDB lineage: Bacteria > Campylobacterota > Campylobacteria > Campylobacterales > Arcobacteraceae > MAAG01. The sequence goes on along the minus strand of MAAG01000005.1, from coordinate 2,293 downwards.
CTTTAAGAATTTTAAATATTTTAAATATTTTAATCATATATTAGCTATATTTCCAAATAAAAAGGATTTGTCATCTCAGAATTTTTCAAAAGTGTTATTGATTCACTAAATATCATCACCACATACGAAGCCATGGCAATGGTTCTAGCAATTGCCTATATACTACTTGCTATCAGACAAAATATCTGGTGTTGGCCTGCTGCATTTTTCTCAACACTAATTTATGCAGTTTTATTTTTTGATGTATCGTTACTCATGGATTCAGCTTTAAATGTCTACTATCTTCTAATGGCTGTTTATGGTTGGTACTCATGGAAGTATGGTGGAAAACTTCAAGAAAAAGAGTTGGAAGTCACTTCCTATGGCTTGAGTAAAAACATTAAAATTATTGCAGTCCTTACTGTTATCTCTTTTGCTTTTGGTTATGTTATGGCAAATTATACCAGTGCTGATTTTGCTTATGTTGATTCATTTACAACTGTCTTTGCAGTATTTACTACGTATATGCTTGCAAAAAAAGTATTAGAAAACTGGATTTACTGGATAGTAATCGATGCAGTTTCTATTTATATCTATATTGAAAAAGGTCTAAATCTTACAGCTATTATGTTTGTTATATATACTGTTTTAGCCTTTGTTGCGTATAAAAAATGGAAAGAAGAGTATGACCCTTCAAAAACTCAAACAGTATAATATATTTGAAAATGAAAAACTACTAAGCCTTGACTTACTAAAATATCAAGGCTTTTGTAATATTAACTATCTTCTTAAAACCTCAGAAAAAGACTATCTCATTCGTCAGTTTAAAAGTGATGCCACTGTAAATATCAGCAGAGCTTATGAATATGCCATCCAAGAAAAAGCTCATAAAAAAAATATAGCTGCACAGCCTTTATTGTTAGATGAAAAAAAACAATTTATGATTTGTGATTTTTTAAAAGGTAAACACAAAAAAATCATAAACAAAACAGAGATACAGCTTTTAGCCAAAAACATCAAAAAACTTCACAAAATAAAAACTTATGAAAAAGAGTACCACTTAAAAAAAGATTTGAAACTTTACAAAAAAAATCTAAAAGACGAACAAGCAAAGAAAAGCATAAACATCTGCAAAAAAGAGTTAAAAAGACTAAAGAATCACAAAAAAGAATTGGTCACTACTCACCATGACCTCAACCCAAAGAACATTCTCTTTCACAAAAACACCATAAAATTCATAGACTGGGAATATGTAGGAGTAAATGACAAGTTTTTTGATCTTGCCACGATATGTTTTGAGTTTGGATTGAAAATGAAAGAAGAAAAAATTCTTCTAAAATCTTATCAAAAGAAAATTAATAAAAAAGATATGGAAAAACTTCATTCCTATATTCTCATATATGAGCATCTATGTAAACTTTGGTTTATGAGTTTGAAAGATGAAGAAATAAAGGCTTAGAAATTTAGAGTTTTTCTAAGTTTTTGGACTTTATTCTATATAAGTTAGTACATTCTCAAATGCAATTTTAAAATAAAGTTCATAACTATTTTGTTCAACATATCCTAAATGCGGTACTGCTAATACATTGGGTAAGGATAGTAATGGCTGGTTTTCCAATGTTGCAGGTTCTTCTTCGTATACATCTAGTGCTGCACGTTTACTTGGGTGTGCAAAGAGTTCTTCATATAAGGCTCCTTTTTCAACAAGCTCAGCTCGACTGGTATTTACAAACAATGAATCAAATTTCATAATCTCTAAATCCTTTTTTGTAACACAGTCGCTAGTCATATCATTTAGACGTAGATGAAGGGTCAGGATATCCGCTTGAGCGAAAAACTCTTCTTTACTTGAAGCTGATGAAAAACCATCCTCAACAGCTTTTATACGAGATGTCTCTCTACCCCAAATGATAACGTTCATACCAAATGCTTTAGAGTATTGTGCAATTCGCTTTCCAATTTTTCCATATCCCCAAATGCCAAGTGTTAAACCACTAAGAGTTCTTCCTAAACCAAGTGTTCCAGAATCCTGCCATTTGTTTTGTTCTAAATTTGAGGCATAGGAAGGAATATTTCTGGATGCTGACATAATCAATGCCCAACATAATTCAGAAGGAGCGACAGGAGAACCAATACCCTCAACAACATCAACACTATATTTTTTGCACATTTGTAGGTCTATATGATTACTTACTTTTCCAGTTTGACTTATTAATTTTAAGTTGGGTAGTTTAGACAGTAACTCTTCAGTGATATTTGTTCTCTCTCTAATCAAAACAAGAACTTCAGTATCTATTAACTTTCTTACAAGAAC
>MAAG01000001.1 GCA_002163065.1 Arcobacter sp. 31_11_sub10_T18 | reverse complement strand
GAAATTTCCATGACTTTTTTCATTTCAGGTTGATGCATTTTTTTTACAGGCATGACCATTGCCGGTTCTTCTTTTTTTGACATAGGTTCAGGTTTTATCATGTCCTTTTTGTCTTGCATAACTTCTTTTGTTTTATGGTCAAGTTGGTCTTCTTTTTCTTGAAATTCATAAGGGTAGTCTTCTTCTATTTCCATTAATCGTTCAAATTCAGTTTCATATGTTTGTGTAGGTTCAAATGGGTTTTCTCTTGCATTAAGTGTTGATAAGACGACTATAAATAATATTATAAGTGCGGGTATTGTTTTCATTCTTCTGGCTCCAGATTCTTTAATTCAAAATACTCTTTCTGAAGTCTAGCATTTTCTTGCTGTAATCTTTTTATTTCATTTTTTAAATGAATCTCTTTTTTGTTTAAAGAGGTATAAACTTCTAGAGAGTTTTTTCCAAAAAGCAAATCAGCTACGTGATTTGCTAAAAATAGAGTCACAGCAATTGAAATTGCTGTGACTATGATAAATTTATTAATACTTTTTATGAGATTAAATTTCTTTTTAACCATCATTTATTGATATAAATCTATATTTACTTCGAAAAAGGAGTAGCGCCAAGATACTCAGAATAACCTATTTCAGTACCAATTTCAAGTAATCTGTTGTATTTAGCGATTCTATCACTTCTTGCAGTTGATCCTGTTTTAATCTGACCACAATTTAATGCCACTGCAAAATCAGCAATAAAAGTATCTTCACTCTCACCTGATCTATGGCTCATTACACAATTATATCCTGAACGTTGTGCCAGTCTAATTGTTTGCATAGTTTCACTTACTGTTCCAATTTGATTGGGTTTGATTAAAATTGAATTTGCAATGTCTTTTTGAATTCCTTCATTTAGTATTGCTACATTGGTTACAAATAAATCATCTCCAACCAATTGAACAGAATCCCCTAATCTTTCAGTTAAAATTTTCCATCCATCCCAATCATCTTCACTTAATCCATCTTCAATAGATACAATAGGATATTTACTACAAAGGTCTGCATAGTATTCAGTTAACTCAGTAGAAGTAATTTCTCTGTTTTCAGATTTTAAAGCATAAAGTCCTTTCTCATTAACAAGTTCAGATGCAGCTACATCTAAAGCCAATGCAATTTGAGTTCCAGCTTTATATCCAGCTTTTTCAATGGCTGTCATAATAACTTGTAAAGGCTCTTCATTTGATTTTAAATTTGGAGCAAATCCACCTTCATCACCAACAGCAGTTGATTCACCCATTTCATCAATGATTTTTTTAAGATGTTGATAAATTTCAGAAACAGCTCTTAATCCTTCATTGAAGTTTTCAAAACCAATTGGCATAATCATATATTCTTGAAAATCTACAGAGTTATTAGCATGCTCACCACCATTTATGATATTAAACATAGGAACAGGCATGGTCATTGCATTTGCTCCTCCTAGGTATCTGTAAAGTGGAGTATTTAAAGAAGCTGCTGCTGCTCGAGCTACCGCCATTGAAACACCAAGAACTGCATTAGCTCCCAATGTTGCATAATTAGAAGTTCCATCAATATCTTTCATGGTTGCATCAATTTCAGCTTGGTTATAAGGACTAAGACCTAATAACTCATCTGCAATTTTAGTGTTTACATTTTCAACTGCTTTTAAAACACCTTTCCCCATATATCTGTTATCTGCATCTCTTAATTCTAGTGCTTCTCTTTTACCAGTACTTGCTCCACTTGGAACAATGGCACTTTGTTTTGTTCCATCACTTAGAACTACTGTTGCTCTAACTGTTGGATTCCCTCTACTGTCTAATACTTCATCTGCATATACGTTATCAATGAATACCACTGGTATCTCCTATTGTTTGTAATTTAAGACAAAAGTATACCTTTATTTTGCTTTAATTTATTGGAATGAAATAAATATAAAAGAGAGTAATAAATAATTTTATCTATTATATTAAGCTAATACTAAGAAATGTTGTGCAATAATTCTATATACATTTTGAATAGGTATTGATTAATACCGAAGAATTTAGATTCTATGCTCGTGTTAAAATGAGAAGGAAATGGGTTGTGATTATTATCACTTGTGTCATGATTAAAAAGGATAAATTATGAGAATAAATACAAACGTTGCATCTATGAATGCAAGAGAATCAAACGCAAATACAAACGTACAATTATCAAGTTCTTTAGAAAAACTAAGTTCAGGTCTTAGAATTAACAAAGCAAGTGATGATGCCTCTGGTTTATCAATTGCAGATAAACTAAGAACTCAAGCCAGCTCAATTGGGCAAGGTATCTCAAATGCAAATTCAGCTGTTTCTTTAACTCAAATTGCGGATAAAGCTATGGGTGAAGAATCAAATCTTATTGACATTTTAAAAACAAAATTATTACAAGCTGCAACTGCAACAACTAGTACCGCGGGTCATGATGCTATTGCAAAAGATGTAACGAAACTATTAGATCAAATTAATAATATTGCTACACAAACTAATTATAATGGAATACAACTTCTACAAAATGGTAGCGCAGTTGGTGGGTCAACTACAGGAACATTGAGTTTTCAAGTGGGAGAAACTAGCTCTGATACTATTTCTTCAGGTGGAGGAGTACGAGCAAATGTATCTGGATTGGGATTAACTGCCTTGCATACTTTCGCATCTGCGGGTGGTGCTAACTTATCTGCTGCTAATGCTAGTGCACAATTAGATGAATTAGATACTGCATTAAATAGATTAAATACATGGAGAGCAGATTTTGGTTCTACTCAAAATCAATTAGAATCTGCTACTAGAAATATGATGACTCAGCAAACGAATATTAAAGCTGCTGAATCTGTGATTAGAGATGTTGATTATGCTGGTGAGAGTGCAAACTTTAACAAACAGAACATAATCTCTCAAGCAGGTACTTATGCTATGAGTCAAGCGAACTCTGTTCAACAAAACGTTCTTAGATTATTACAATAATCTAAGAGCGTTTTAAAATATTCTTGTTTTATTTCTATATCTATCTTGAAATTTTATAAAATAATTTAATATATCATTTAAGCGTAAGAGTAACTTACGCTTTGGCTTTGGCTTTTTCAGCTCCAGGTGTTTCAATTCCCATAGTAGCTAGAATTTTAGCTTCAATTTCATCTGCAATTTCTGGATTGTCTCTTAAAAATTGTTTTGAATTTTCTTTACCCTGACCAACTTTCGCATCGTTATAACTAAACCATGCCCCAGCTTTATCAACGATGTCCATTTTAACACCATAATCAATAAGTTCACCCATTTTAGAGATTCCTTCTCCAAACATGATGTCAAACTCTGCTTGTTTAAAAGGTGCCGCAACTTTATTTTTAACAACTTTAACTTTTACTCTATTTCCAATACTCTCTTCTGCTTGTTTAAGAGTAGCAATTCGTCTAATATCAAGTCTTACTGAAGAATAAAACTTCAGTGCATTTCCACCGGTAGTTGTTTCTGGACTTCCGTAACCTGTCATTCCAATTTTCATTCTGATTTGATTGATAAAAATAACAGTTGTTTTCATTTTACTTAATAAACCAGTGATTTTTCTCATTGCTTTACTCATAAGTCTTGCTTGAACACCTACTTGCATATCATCCATGTCTCCATCAATTTCAACTTTTGGAGTAAGTGCTGCAACTGAATCTATTACGATTAAGTCAACAGCTCCTGATCTGATTACTGTTTCAAGTATTTCTAATGCCTGTTCCCCAAAGTCTGGCTGCGAAACCAATAAATTATCTGTATCAACACCAAGATTTTTTGCATAAATTACATCCAGAGCATGTTCTGCATCAATAAATGCACACACACCTCCTGCTTTTTGGCACTCAGCAATGGCATGAAGCGTTAGAGTTGTTTTACCTGAACTTTCAGGTCCATATATCTCAATAACTCTTCCTTTTGGAATTCCACCAATTCCTAAAGCTACATCTAGTCCAAGAGAACCAGTTGAAATTGATTCGATGGGATCAAAGGCTTTGTCTCCTAATCGTACAAGCGTACCTTTTCCAAAAGTTTTGTCAATTTGTTTAATTGCTAAGTCAAGTGATTTTTGTTGATTATCATCCATTTTTTTAGTCCTGTTAATTTTTTTATGATGGAATTTTAGCAGAATTTTTTAAAACTTGATGTTTTATTACAATTTGTAATATAAATTGCAGATATTAAAGTTTTTAAAAATATATTTAATAATTATTTAGATAAAATCTAAACATATACAGGTATCTAAAAGAGGATGTTATGTTTAAAAATAAAAATGTTTTAATTACTGGTGCTGATGGGTTTATTGGGTCTCACTTAACCGAAATGTTGGTAAAAGAGGGTGCAAATGTAAAAGCCTTATCTTTATATAACTCTTTTAATTACTGGGGATGGCTTGAAGATATTTCTTGTCTGGATAATATTGAAATTTTAAACGGTGATATTAGAGATGCTCATTACTGCAAACATATTACAAAAGACATTGATATTATTTTTCATTTGGCTGCTTTAATTGCCATTCCATATTCCTACGTTGCACCAAGTTCCTACGTTGACACCAATATCAATGGTACTCTTAATATTGTTCAAGCGGCTAAGGAAAATGGTGTCTCTCGCGTAATTCATACTTCAACTTCAGAAGTATATGGAACAGCTCTATATGTGCCTATTGATGAGAAGCACCCTTTGCAAGCTCAAAGTCCTTATAGTGCCAGCAAAATTAGTGCTGATGCTATGGCGCTTAGTTTTTATAATGCCTTTGATTTACCTCTAACCATTGCAAGACCTTTTAATACATATGGTCCAAGACAAAGTGCTAGAGCAGTTATTCCAACTATAATCACACAAATTGCTAGTGGAGTTAAAGAAATCAAACTTGGGGATGTATCGCCTACACGAGATTTTAATTATGTTGAAGATACTTGCTTGGGATTTTTAAAACTTGCTAGCTCTCCTAAAACTATAGGTGAGACAGTTAATATTGGTTCTAACTTTGAAATAAGTGTTGGAGATACTTTAAATATTATTAAAGAGATTATGAACTCAGATGTGGAATTTATAACAGATAAGCAAAGAATACGACCGGGGAAAAGTGAAGTTCAAAGATTATGGTGTGACAATAGCAAGATAAAAAGTTTAACAGGATTTGAACCACAATATTCAATAAAACAAGGACTTGAAAAAACAATTGAATGGTTTTTACAAGAAGAAAATTTAAAAAAATACAAAGCAAACATATACAATGTTTAAAGGCTAAAAGTGAATAAAATAGTTACTTTTATAAAAAATATTTTTGACAATGATGATTTTATTCCTTTACACGAACCCAAGTTCATGGGAAATGAAAAGAAATATTTAAATGATTGTATTGATTCTACTTATGTATCAAGTGTGGGAAAATATGTGGATGAATTTGAAGTAAAA
>MAAG01000052.1:1387-3457 GCA_002163065.1 Arcobacter sp. 31_11_sub10_T18 | reverse complement strand
AGCATCATCACTTGCTTTATTGATTCGAAGTCCAGAACTTAGCTTCTCTAAAGAAGCTTGTAGTGCTTTATTTGTGTTTGCATTTGCTTCTTGTGCAGTTAATGCTGCAACATTTGTGTTAATTTTCATGGCAGTATCCTCATGTACTTTTGTATATGAGAAAAGAATAACTAAACAAATCTTAAATTAAGTTTACGATTTATAATTAACCAAGCGTTAAACGAAGTATTACACAACAATTCTGAAAAAAAGCTTATATCTAAACTAAATTTCAGAAAAGTACAACATTTTATCTATTTGTATAAGAGTTAAACTCTTTTAGACAATACAGCTCCACATTCAATATGATTGGTATATGCAAATTGATCGAATAATGCAAAATGTTGAATTGTATGAGTTTTTGTTAATTGCTCCAAATCCCTATATAAGGTTTCTGGATTACATGAGATATATAGGATTTGATGAAAGTCTTTTGTTAAGTTACGTGTCGTATCATCAAGACCTGCTCTTGGAGGATCTACAAATATAGTAGTGAATTCATCTTGCTTTGCAGAATTCTTAAAATTATAACTTTGAAGATTAACATCTTTTAATCGTCTAAAATCACGTACCTCATTTAATGCCTCGACAAATTCTTCACTACTCATTCTTATAAACTCTATATTTGAGATATTGTTTAGCTCACAATTTAGTTTTGCTGATTTTATAGAAGTTTTTGAGATTTCAGTTGCTAAAACTTGATCAAATTTCTTTGAAAGTGGAATAGTGAAGTTTCCTCCTCCACAATATAGTTCACACAAGTTACCTTTTCCTTTTGTATGATTAAGTACCCATTCAATCATTTGAACATTTACTTGAGTATTTGGTTGGGTAAATCCACCTTCTTTATACTGAAAGGTATATGATTGTTCACTAATTGAAAGTTTTTCTTCAATAAAGTCTTTACTTAATATCTCTTTTTGTTTTCTAGATCGTCCAATAATACTTATGTTTAATTCTTTTTCCAATAAAGATGCTTCTACTTTCCATTTTTCCTCAAGCTTTTTGTGGTAAATCAAAGTTACGAGCATATCTCCAGTTGTAGAATTTAAAAATTCACAGGAAAAAAGCTTTTGAGATAAAATCTCTTTTTCTTGGAGAGATTTTATTAAGATAGGCATTAAAGAAGAAATATCATTACTTACAATAGAACATTGATCAATTTCTAATGTGTTTTTTTCTGTATCGTTCATGGCATAAGATAAAAGGGGTGACTCTTTTGTCTCATTATCTTTAAAAGTTTTCCAAATTCTAAATTCAGCCCGATATCTAAATTGTTCAGTTTCACTTTTAATGATATCAATTGATAAATCTTTTGGTAAAAGATTATCAAATCTATTCTTTTCTCTTTCATATTTATAGTCTAATTGCATTTCATATGTTTTATCATGTAAAGTACAACTTCCACATTTTCCAAAGTAATTACAGTTCATTTATTTCCATTTAAATTTTTTTTGTATTTTATGATAAACTTCATTTATATTAAATGAATAGAAGTGGTTAATGATGAAAAGTAATAGTAATAAATTGATAAATACAAAATATGGATTAATGATTTGTAATAAATATGATAAATATGTAGGACAATCATTAATTAAATATGGAGAATATTCAGACGAGGAAGTAAATTTATTTAAAGGGTTTTGTGAAAAAGGTGATAGTGTTATTGAAGTGGGTGCAAATGTGGGTGCTCATACCTTACCACTGTCAAAGATAGTGGGAGAAAAAGGAAAAATTTTTGCTTTTGAACCTCAAAGAATCATTTTTCAATCATTATGTGCAAATATTTCATTGAATACCTTATCTAATGTATTTTGTTTCCAAAAAGCTGCTTCTTCAAAAAAGACCAAGTTGTTTACTCCATTAACTAATTATAATAGAGAGGGCAACTTTGGTGGAATTTCTATGAAGAAAAAAGGAATAGAAGAAGTTGAAGTTATTGTCCTTGATAAGTTTTTAGAACTTGATAGTTTAAAACTCTTAAAAATAGATGTTGAAGGAATGGAACTAGAAGTTTTAAAAGGTGCAAAG
>MAAG01000052.1:0-1203 GCA_002163065.1 Arcobacter sp. 31_11_sub10_T18 | reverse complement strand
ATATGTTATGTATTCCAAAAAGTATAAATATGAAACTGAGTAACTTCGAACTTGTTAATGTAAAAGAAAAACATCCTTTAGAAAATTAAACTTTAGACAGAGCAATCACATCTTTATGAAGTTTTTTTTGAATGCCATCAATAAGATCATATTTAAAAATTTTGATTGATTTGTACCATAAAGATTGGCTATTATTGTGGTCCCATCGAAAATCAACGACATTTTGATTGTGTAAAACAAAACATGTTTTTCCTAGAGCCCCACATAAATGAGCAACTGCAGTATCTACACTTATGACCAAATCTAGTGCTTCAATTGCTACTGCGGTATCATAGAAGTCACAAAAATTCTTTCCTAAATCTTTTACTTCCTTAAAATTATCTAGTTCTTCTTTATGATCTATTTGTAAAGAATAAAATTTCAAGTGTTTATCTTTTAATAAAGTAATAAAGTTTGAAAGTACAAGTGACCTTTTTGTATCTCCTGTTTGTGTTTGTGAACCTTTCCATACAAGACCTATATTGAATTTTCTTTTTGATAAGTTTTCTTTCTTAAATTTTCTCACTTCATACTTTTTAACTTTTAAGTACTTTTTTTCTTTTTTAATAGTGCTCATTTGAAATTGATGTGCCAAACTCATAATTGGTATAGTGTAATCAAAAGGCATATTTGATTGAACTTCACTTAAAAAAGTAATTTTTGGAAAACTATAGGAAAAAAGTTTGTTTAAAGAGTTTTGAATTGCATAACTTACATTGGTATCATTTAACTTCTTATTGTTTAGATATCTTGAGAACTGAATATTGTCCCCAAAACCTTGCTCATGATAAATTAAAAGGCTTTTTTCCTTTATATCCTGTTTTTCCCATATTTGAAAGGGAAGATAATTGTACTTGTGCTGTTGATCTTTTAATTTTACTCGGTATTCAAAACTTTCAAAAGCTTTTTCATACTTCTTTTCTATAAAATAAATATAAGATAAGTCAAAATGTGCCAAGGTAAAACTTGAATCAATTTCTATGATTTTTTTTAAATAAGCCTTTGATTTTTTTAATTTGTAAAAACCTTTATAATAGTTGGCAAGATTATACAAAGTTTGAGTACAGTTTATATTCTGTTTTAAGGCCTTATTTAAGTACTTAAGTGCCTTTTTATGTTTTGATAATTTTGTAAAAATGGATGCTAAGTTATTATATGTGAGTG
>MAAG01000179.1:2689-3844 GCA_002163065.1 Arcobacter sp. 31_11_sub10_T18 | reverse complement strand
GGAGTCAATATCAAAAACTCCACTTTTTCTATTTTGGATATATTTGGGGTCATAAGTTCCTCCATGGGGAGCAGAAAGAATGATAGGTAAACTTCCTTCTAGGTATTCAACGTTATGTCTATTTATCAATGGTCTTTTAGTCATATATGGCTTTTGCTTCTTTATTTCTTTGTTGTTTTAGTTCCATATCAATGTACTTGGCATCAATAGGAACTTTGTGTTTAAACCCTAAGGTTTGTTTCATTTTAACAGGTTTGATTTCATAAATCTCAAATCCAGCTTTATACATGGAGAGTCGAACGGGTGTTGCAATAGAGTAGGTGGTTACAATGGCATCTTCATTACAAGCTTCATGGATGTCTTTAAAGTATTCAACGGTCCATAATTCATTATTCACATCACTGGAAAATGCATCTTGATAAATAATGTCCATGTTTTTGAGTGTTTTTATATATTCTCGAGCATCACAAATCTTGACTTCTATATCAAAAAAATCATCTTTGTATTTTTTGTCTTTAGAAATAGCTTTGATAATATGTTTGATATCTTTAAATTCTTTTGGAAAGGTAAACTGATCTAAAGAGTTAATCAGCTCAGCATCTAATTCTGGAGAATAGATGTTGAGTTTAACATCTAACTTGTTTTTTAAGACGTAATAGATAGTACTAAAAGTATTGTAACCAATACCAAAACAGATATCCAAAATATTTAGTTCATTTTTATCTTTGTGATATTCAAAGGCTGGAATAACATGTTTACTCAGAGATTCTTTTATTGCACCTGTTTTGATATCATGAAAATGTTGATTATATTTCGATGAAAATAAAGTATGACTTCCATCCTCTGTGAGAATATGTTCTGGCATTATAGGCCATTTCCCCACATATGCATTTTTTTAGCAGTAATCATCATATACTCATCAAAGATATCTATATCATTAGCAGCTCGAAAATTCGCTTCTTCCAATAAAGATTTGATTTCTTCCACATTATTTTTTGTTTTTTTAACAAGTATTATAATATTGGCTGAGTTTTCTAAGGCAGTATAATACATTTTTAAAAGCTTGATTTTATTGTCACAAGAATCTAATATATCTCCTAAAATGATATATTCATATTCTCTGGGAGCTACTCGAAGTTTGAGAGATTTTTCATC
>MAAG01000179.1:0-2681 GCA_002163065.1 Arcobacter sp. 31_11_sub10_T18 | reverse complement strand
TTTTAAAGTCTAGTTTCCCAGCACTTTGTTTTACAATATTTTCAATAACAGGGTTTAGAAAATCTACCCCATTATTGATATGAAGAACTGCTAAGTTTGGAACATCATCAAAAAGTGATGAAAATAATTCTAAACTTTTATGCAATTAGATTCCTAGTTTTTTCATTTTCTTTTCAGTTAAGAATAATTCTTTATTACTCATTACACCAATTTTTTGATCTAACATATCTTGAGCAATTTTTTTAGCATTTTCAAGTGAATGCATTTGAAATGTACCACATTGATAAATATTAAGTTCTGGAATATCTGCTTCACTTTTTACTTTTAAAATATCTTTAAAAGCTTTTTTCATAGCTTTTGCAACTTTTTTTTCACTTGGATTACCAAGTACACTCATGTAAAAACCTGTTCTACATCCCATAGGACTACAGTCAATAATTTCAACTTTATCAGAGTTAAGATGATTTCTAATAAATCCAGCAAACATATGTTCTAAAGTATGAATACCTCTTTCGTCCATCATGTTTTCATTTGGTTTATAAAATCTTAAATCGTAAACAGTGATAACATCACCCTTTGGAGATGTCATAGTTTTTGCAACTCGAACAGCTGGTGCGTTCATAATCGTGTGGTCTACTCTAAATGAGTCTAATAATGGCATAAATTTTCCTTATATAACAGCTTCTTTTAGCTGATTTCTGCGTTGCGATTTTGAATTTATAAACTCATTTACTGAAGAGTAAACTCCTTCATAAATTTAAAATTGCGCCTTGAACTAAACTAAAATAATCTATTCTAAATGAAAAATTTCTTTTAGCGTAGATTACAAAGCATTTTAGTGTTACTTGTTTTTTATTTGTGGAATTCTACCCTAATTTTATTAAATAGGTGTTTATTCCCTGTTGATAATAGATATAAATAGAACATTATATGAACTCTCTTATTATTTTGGTCTATTTTTAATAGCTCGTTTCCAAAGATTATGTAGTGCATCACGTTCACTATAATTTTTTTCTTTGAGAATTGGCCATAATATTCTTTTTTCTTCAAAGTAATTGATGTCATTTAGATGATGTTTAATAATTTCTTCTTTTGTTAGAAACTTCTCAATACTTCCATTGACAGGGTCACTTAAAAGTTGTCTAACTACAACATCAACTTGAAATGGCTTGCTTAGTATAAAGTTTAGCCATTCATTGGCTACTTTTTTTAAAAAAGGTTTGTTTTTAAGTGCACTACTTAAGACAAAGTTATCAACCCATCCTGTATTTCCTTCTTTAGGTTCTGCTATTTTCCAAACTTCACCATTTTTCTTTAATTCATCCAGCGAGAAACCCCAAGATGTCGCAAGAGCCAAACCTTTTAATTCTTTTACAGTATCTACACCTTTCCATAAACTATGAGCGTTTAAAGCTAGTTGTTCTAAGTTCTTTTTAAAGAGCTCACTGTTTCTCAGTTTGGAAAAATCACTAATATTTTCTCCTGTGAAGCCAATACGTAATGCGGTTATATAAATGTTTGCTTCATAATAATCACTAGAAATAGCATAATTATATTTATACTTTTTATCCCATAATACGCTCCAAGAATCTGGGGCAGTTTGAAAGTATTTGGTATTATAAATTAAGGCATATGGTCCATGAGCTAGGGGGACTCCATAGATATTTCCATTGATATCCGTAATATACGTTGCTCTTTGAAGAGATTTTATGATGTATTTATAATTGGGAATATATTGTAAATCAATTGGCATAATTAAATTATTTGTTATATATGAAAATCTCTCATCTTTTATTAAGTTATGCGCGGGTGAAATAACATGAAATTTCTTACTACGTAAGGCATTATAGAAATCAATAACAGCTGAAGGATGACTTATTTCTAACTCAATGGGTCTATTATATTTCTTTTTTATGTAATCTTTAAAGATCTTGACTTGATGTTTTGGTGCATAACCTTCCCATATAAGCATTTTTAATGTGTCTTGGGCATTTGCATAATGTGAGAAAAAAATAAGAAAAATAAGAAAAAGAGCATTCTTTTTCATAGAAAACCTTTAGTTTTTTGTTGACATATTTTTAAGTATAGCTTGATTTATTTTGGAATTTTATTAGTTGAGATAATTAATTTTAAATATTAAAACGATGCATGGAGGTTCAGAAGAATTGTTAACAAATAAAGTAAATGCTTTACTTTATTTGTTAAGTTATGTGTATATAATTAAGCTAAAATAGTCATATCATCTTTGTATTTATCAGCTGTATATTGCTCAAAGTTTGCTTTATAATGATTATAGTGGTCAGATTGTCCATGTGCTTTTAGGAAATCTGCATTTTCCCAAGTTTCAAGTACTGTAAATTCCGTTGGTTTTTCAGTTAGTTGATAGATATTATAAAGTGAACATCCAGCCTCTGCTCTTGAAGCAGCAACCATAGTTATTAATAAATCTTTTAATTCTTGAACACAATCATCTTTAGCAATAAAGACTACTTTTTTAGTAATTTCCATATTATTTCCTCTTATTTTATTTGGATTTTATCCAAATAAAATAAAGAGTGAAATTAAAAGTATTATTTGCCTACAAATTCTTTGTCATTGGTATGTTCAACTACTTTTTGTGCAATACCACTTACTTCTTGGGCTACAATGTTTGCAGCACTGGCACTAGAAGCATTTTCTTG
>MAAG01000003.1 GCA_002163065.1 Arcobacter sp. 31_11_sub10_T18 | reverse complement strand
CTAATAGCTTCTTTATAATAAGCTACTTGTGCTACATGTTCATTATGTTGATCTATAGTAGTTTTGTAATCAAAAATCAAATACTTATCTTCTTTTTGTACCAACAAATCAATAATCTTCATCTCACTATTATATTTTAAACCCTGCTCTTTTGTAAAAGTACTATTTTCAAGTAAGTTTTGGAATTGTTCATTTTCTACTAGTAGAATGACTCTCTTGTAAATATCTTCAAAGTCATCTACACTTAAATAGTTTGAATACTTACTTTTAGTTAATGACAAACAAAAATTTAAAGACTCTAAAGTAAAGTCTTGCATCATTTCTAGACAATAATGTGTTGCAATACCAAAATACTTTGCATGTAAGGTATATTCATCTGGAATTGTTTTTTGTTTCTTGATATCTTGCTTTCCTAAATCAAGCGGGGTATACTCAACTCTTTGAACTTTCACTTCATTTTTAACAATCTTTTCTTTGACAAGTAATTGTCCCAATTGAATAGGTGTTAAACTTAAAATATCAAAAACAGATTTTTCACACTTTTTAAAAATAATCAGATTATTTTTAGCCCGTGTTAGTGCTACATATAAAATATTGATCTCATCTTCTAAACTCAATCGTTTTTCTTTTTCAATGGCTTTTTTATATTCTTCATTGAAGTTTTCTAGTCCAGACATTTTATAATAAAGGTTTTTTAGTTGTACACTGTCATAATCAAAAAGTAATGAACCTTTATCAGAAACTTTTCTTTTGATTCTATCAAGGAGCATTACGGTATCAAACTCCAAACCTTTTGATTTAAAAATAGTTAAAATTTGTAAACCACTTTGTTCTTTATTTTCCATGGGTGTTTCAACATTTTTAATGTCATACACAAAATCAACAATATTATTAAAACTACCACATACTTCAATGAGTTTGATAACATTTTCATCGATTAGTTTTAATTGGGTTGCAATTATTTTCACCAAATTAGGCACCGTATAATAATGTAAGTCATATTTTAAATCCAGAGCACTTAATGGAGCTTGTCCTAATATAGCATTGAGGTTTTCTTTATAAATCTCTTCTTTGAAATACAGATACTGGATAGCATTAATGACAGCTTTTACATTCTCTTGATTAATCAATCTTGATGTCATCTCCGTTGAGATTTTCATACCTGGAAACTTTTGTGTTAAATAAGAATACAAGGACAATACATCTGCATTGGTATAAGTTAAGATGGCAATATCATTCACATCCATGCCTACTCGAACAAAATTGGCTATTTTAGCTGCAACTCCTTGAAACTTTTCATCTTCATCTAAGTGGGTATCATTGATAACTTCCACATAACCATTGGGTTTAATACTGTACTGTTCAAAGTATTCATATCCAGGAAGCTTTAAAAAAGTATCATTTACAAAACCTACCACTTCTTTACTACTTCTATAATTGGTATGCATAGCTTCTAGTTCTATTAAATCATTGTTATTTAACACATGATCAAACAGTTCTCTTTTTCCACCTCTAAATCTATAAATTGATTGCTTGGTATCCCCTACATAAAAGAAAGACTTAAACTTATTTTCATCCCCTGATAATATTTCATTCATAACAGGTTCTAAGATTCTATATTGTAAAAGTGAAGTATCTTGAAATTCATCTATTAATAAATGGGCATAACGACTGTCTAGTCTAAAGTACAAAAAGTCTCTATCTATACTATTTTGTAAGAGGTCATACACTAAATTTGAAATATCGTTAAACTCTAAATAGTTTTTGCTTCGGTTATATTGTTCTTTAAAACCTTTAAATAAAAAAAATAGTTCAAATAAGTTGTTTAAGGAATAACTTGAACGTAATTTATAATAAATAACCAACTCTTGTTTTAAACTTGCGAAATAGGATTCTAAAACCTCATCACTAAACTTTTTAAAATAAGAAAAGTCTTTACAAGTCTCTTTGGCAAGCCAAGTTTTTCCTTTTACAAGTAGTGAGTCAAAACTATCAAAATCTACTGAGTTAATTGCGCTTTTTGTGGATGCTACATTTAATATAAATTCTTTTACTTTATATGCTACATTTAATACTTGTGTTTTTTGCAAAGAAATCAATTCACTGTCAATATTGACCAAATCAATTTTTTCATTTTTCTCAATAAGTATCTTAAAAATAGAAGTTAAAGAGCCAAACTTTTTGTTTTCATACAGTGCAAAATCAATGAGTTTATCAAACTGCTTTAAATCAAGTGATTTTAAAAACTTTAAATTTAAGTCATCACTGTCATCTTCTCTAATTTCAAAATCATCTGATACACCAACGTATCCACAAAATTCTCTTAATATTTTATTGACAAACTTATCAATAGTATATATGGATAAATCAGCGTTAGTATATTGTTTTACCAATTGAGTTTTTTTCCCCAATACTGCTTTTTGATCCAAACCCGATTGGGTACAAATACTGTCTAAATAAGCTTCATCATCACCAAGAGTTAAAAGTGTCTGATAAATTCTCTCACTCATTTCATTGGCAGCTTTATTGGTAAACGTCAGGGTTAGTATTTCATGCGGTTTAGCACCAAGTAATAATAAAGTTATGTATCGAACAGTTAGGGCAAATGTTTTACCACTTCCCGCACTGGCTTTTAAAGCTATGTATTTTTTCATATGAGGATTTTACTAAAGTAAACATTTAAATATGATTACTTTAGCTTTATGTAATCAACTTGTAATGCTTTAGCTCTATAATTTTATAGTTTTTATTAAGAATATTAAGGATAAAAAATGAATTTAAAAAAAATGGCTTTGTTAACTCTGTTGGTTTCACTTTTAGTAATCTCTTTTATAATTACCTATAATATTCCAATCATTTTGATCCCAAGTGAGGCAAGTAAAATTGAATATGTTCTTTATTCTTTAGTATGTATCTTAACAGAAGTATCTGTTTTAAGTTATTTATTTCTTAATATGTTTGTTAATTCAAAGATTGAACTTGACAAGAGTCTAAAACAGATGTTTTTGAAGTGATTTAGCAAAAATGAAACCCTTATTACTTTGGGTTAGTTATTTTAACCACAAGAAGTTTGTGTTAAATCTGATTTATCACTTTCTTCTTCTAAAAACCAAAAGACAACTTTAGCTCGACCATCTTCTAACTCTTGGATGTCATGTCCAAAGTTATTACCAATTTTCCCAAAAAGGCCACCTGGAACTTTATGATTAATCATTACTAGTTTTTTGTTAACTCCATCAAGTAAACCCAATCCAGCCATTGCGTTAATCATAGGTTCAGGAGCTGTAGTCATTGAAGTATCAAAATAATAATATAAACAACCCTCTTCTTCATATTTAAAAAAATCAACTGTTGTTCCTTCTAATTCAAATTTAATAGCATCAGGGGGAAGTAAATTCATGTATATCCTTATTTCGTTTTTAAAAGTATAGTTTCTTTTACGCTAACTTGCATTGATTATCATCAATAATACCTTACAACTTGTTCAATAAGCGATTTTTGTGTATAATTCGCAAATTATAGATACAAAAGGTAATTTCTTCCATGCAAAAAAATCAAACAGTCACCACACTTTTAGATGCTCTTCCACATATTAAAAAGTTTTACGGAAAAACAATCGTTATCAAATATGGTGGATCTGCACAAACAAGTCCTGAATTAAAAGAAAAATTTGCACAAGATATCGTTTTATTATCACTAGTGGGAATCAAACCTGTTATTGTTCATGGCGGAGGAGCTCGTATTTCTGAGTTATTAGAAAAACTAGAAATCACATCTGAATTTATAGATGGACAAAGAGTAACATCTGAAGAGACAATGAGAGTTGTTGAGATGGTATTAAGCGGTGAGATTAATAAAAACATCACTTCTTTATTAAATCATCATGGAACCAAAGCGATTGGAATTTCAGGAAAAGATTCTGGTTGTATTCAAGCAAAACCAAAAGACGGTGGTAAATTTGGATATACAGGTACTATTACCAATGTAAATGCCGATATGATTAATGATTTAATTAAAGAAGGTTATATTCCAGTGATTGCACCAATTGCTGATAGTGCAACACCTAATCATCCTGGATTTAATATCAATGCAGATATAGCTGCAAGTGAAATTGCAAGTGCTTTAAATGCTCAAAAAGTTATTTTCTTAACAGATATTGTTGGGGTTTTAAATAAAGACAAAGAGTTATTAACTTCGCTGGATAAACAAGAAGTTGAAGCATACAAAAAAGATGGCACCATTGCAGGTGGTATGATTCCTAAAGTTGATTCTTGTATTGATTCCATCCACAATGGCGTGAATAAAGCACATATTATTGATGGACGAGTTGAACACTCAATTTTACTTGAGTTATTTACAAGTAACGGAATTGGTACTCAGTTTTTAAGAAGAGACAACCCTAACAATGGAATAGATATAGATAAATTATTAAGTGAAGAGAGCTAAGATGAATTTTACAGAAACAAGAGGAAACGACGGAAGTAAAAGTACACAAGTTGCATTTTCAGATGCAATTTTAAACCCAAGTGCATCACATGGTGGATTATACGTACCTGAGTTTTTACCCAACTTAGGAGAAAAATTTATTTCCAAACATATCAATACTTCTTACAAAGAATTGGCATATGATATTTTAAAAGCATTTGAAATTGATATTGAAGATGAAGATATTAACAATGCTTTAGATTTATACGATAACTTTGATGATAAAAATGACCCTTGTCCAGTAGTAAAAGTAAAAGATGATTTATTTGTTCAAGAACAATACCATGGTCCAACTCGAGCTTTTAAAGATATGGCGCTTCAACCTTTTGGTTCGATTCTGTCTTCAATTGCGAAAAAAAGAGGAGAAGAGTATCTTATTCTTGCTGCAACTTCTGGAGATACAGGACCAGCTGCTCTTAATACTTTTAAAAATAAAGAAGGAATTAAAGTTGCTTGTATGTATCCAAGTGGGGGGACTAGTGATGTACAAAGACTTCAAATGGTTACTGAAGATGGTTCTAACCTAAAAGTAATTGGAATTGAAGGAAACTTTGATGATGCTCAACACGCCCTAAAAAATCTTTTAAATTCACAAACTTTTAAAGATGAACTTGAAAATGATGGAATCAAACTTAGTGCAGCTAACTCAGTAAACTTTGGAAGAATTATCTTTCAAATAGTTTATCACATACATTCGTATATTCAGTTATTAAAACAAAATGAAATCACTTTGGGTGAAAAAATATATTTAATCGTTCCAAGTGGAAATTTTGGAAATGCTCTAGGTGGGTATTATGCTCAAAAAATGGGTATTCCTATTGAGAAAATTTTAATTGCATCCAATGAAAATAATATTTTAACTCAATGGATTAACGATGGTATTTATGATATCAATGATAAAAAACTAATATTAACAAACTCTCCTGCAATGGATATTTTAAAATCATCGAATATTGAAAGAATTTTATTTCATATGTTTGGCGCAGAGAGAACAAAAGAATTATTTGATAATCTAAATGACAATTTAAAATTTGAACTCTCAAAAGAAGAAACAGCACAGTTACAAGAAATTTTTTCAGCAGTTCATTGCGATGATACATTTGGACTACAAACTATTAAAACTTTTCTAGATGATGGTTACTTGATGGACCCTCATACAGCAACGTGTTTAAAAGCATATGAACAATTAAAAACCAAAGATTTAAAAGCTGTTATGTATTCAACTGCAGAATGGACAAAATTTTCACCAACGGTCTTAAATGCACTAAATGTTGACCAAAAAAAGTACAATGATAAAGAAGCATTAACGCAAATATCAAAAAAATATAACGCGACTATTCCACAAATGGTAAACGATATTTTTGAAGCAGAAATCTTGCATGATACTGTAGTTCAAAAAGAAAATATAGAAAAAGAAATCGTCAACTTTATTAGAGGGAATTAATTCCTCTAATAATAACCATCAACTCATATATTCTATCCTCACATATACAGTATAAACTGTGTAGTATTTCCCCATCTAAACAGCAAAACCCTTACAATTTGACCTGAGTCATTACATTTTAATACAATTATCAATATAATCTATGGATTTTATTTTAAAATAAGGAAGATAAATGTCTAACAACACAAATAGACGAAGTTTTATCGGATTCTCATTTGCTGCAGTAGCTGCAGCAGGTGCAGTGCCTATGCTTATTGGTATGAAGAAAGCATGGGATCCATTACCAAGTGTACTTGCTGGTGGATTTACTGAAGTAGATTTAACTACTTTGAAACCCGGAAATCCTGCAACAGTAGAGTGGAGAGGGAAGCCAGTTTTTGTTCTTAAGAAAACTGCTGAAATGGAAAGTTCTGATAGAGACTTAATAGTTGGTGAAGATAGATTCACTGTAGCTATTGGACTATGTACTCACCTTGGTTGTATTCCAGCATGGAAAAAAACAGCTTGGAAATGTGCATGTCACGGGGGGCAGTTTGATGCCAGTGGGAAACAAACATTTGGACCTCCTCCTAGACCTCTAGATTTACCTGAGTTTGGTTTAAAAGGAAATATTCTTGTTCTTGGTGAAACAGGTCCAGAATATAAAAAACTTATGACAGCAAAAGTATAAGGGGAGTTTGATTATGGCAAAAATTACAAAAGCAAACTCTGTTGGAGAATGGTTTGACCAAAGGTTAAATACTACAGCTCTTAACAAAGTGATGATGACTGAATACTGGATTCCAAAAGATATTAACTTCTTATGGGCTATGGGTGTTGTACTTGCGGTAACTTTTAAAATATTGGTTATCAGTGGTATATTCTTACTTATGTATTACAAACCAGATGTTAACTTAGCATTTGATTCTGTAAACTACACAATTATGCAAGAAGTTGCATACGGTTGGTTGTTTAGACACATGCATGGTGTTGCTGCATCTGTTATCTTCCTCATAATATATATACATATGTTCACAGGAATTTATTACGGTTCATATAAAAAAGGTAGAGAGATGATTTGGATCTCTGGTATGCTTTTATTTATGACATTTTCTGCTGAAGGTTTTTCTGGATATATGCTTCCTTGGGGACAAATGTCTTACTGGGCTGCAATGGTTATCACAAACTTATTTGGTGGAATTCCAGTAATTGGTGATGCATTAGTAATCTGGATTAGAGGTGACTTTAACGTTGCAGATGCCACATTAACAAGATTCTTTATGTTACATGTATTTTTATTACCTTTAGCAATTATGGGTCTTATTGGTCTTCACTTTTATACATTGAGAATTCCACATGTTAATACTCAAACTTCAGAAGAGTTAGACTTTGACGCTGAGGCTGAAAAGTATTTATCTGGAAATAAAAAAAGTGCAAAAGTTATTCCATTCTGGCCAGTCTTTTTATCTAAAGATTTTGCAGTATTAAGTATCTTTTTAATCTTCTACTTTTACTTGGTATTTTTCCATTTTAACTTTGCTATGGATCCAGTAAACTTTGATCCCGCAGACAATATGGTAACTCCTGCGCATATTTACCCTGAGTGGTATTTCTTATGGTCGTATGAAGTTCTTAGAGGTTTCTACTTTGATATTTTAGGTATTAAAGCATTTGACTTAGGTCTTATGGCATTTGGTGTTGCTAATGGTATCTTCCTTGCAATTCCATTCTTAGATAGAGATCCAGATATTTTACCCGCATACAAAAGACCAAGATTTAATATTTGGTTCTGGATATTATTGGTTGACCTTATCGTGTTAACTGTATTTGGAAAACTTCCTCCTGAAGGAATAAATTCACAAATTGGTTTCGTTGCAGCAGTAGCATTCTTAGTAATCTTTGCAGCCTTACCATTTGTTACAAGAGCAGATGCTAAAGCGAGAGGTGCAGTATAATGAGAGAATTAAAAATATTAGCAGTAGTAGTTTTCTTTACGTTACTTACTTACTGGGGTGTTGAACCTTACGCACATCATGAAATGCATCCAACTGTTGAAGCACCAGACTACGCCTTTAAAGGCGTAGATGGTCTTAACGGATTAGACGGAAATGCAAAAGCTGGAGAAACTTTGGTTCAAAACAATTGTGTTGCATGTCACGCAATTGAAAAAGTTGGTTTTGCACAAAGTATGGATAATGCAAGTTTAGCTGCAGCATTCCAACTAACTCCTCCTGATTTAAGTAATGCAGGTTTATTATACAATGCTGATTATTTAGCGGCATTTATTAAAAACCCAGCGAAAGCTACAAAAACTGAGCATAAATTTCAAGATGGTGCAGTTCATCCAATGCCTAATTATGACTGGATGCAACCTCAAGAGATTGCAGACATGGTTGCATATTTACAATCAATTGCTCCAAAAGAAGTGACAAACAAAGAAGCTTTTGCAAATGCTTGTCAAAGATGTCATGGTATTAAGTATGGAGATATGTTAGGTGGTTCTATGGCCGCTTTTACTCCTGATGAAAATATCAAAGCATACATGGGAAAAATGCCTCCTGATTTATCTCAATATATCAGAAGTAGAAGTGAATCTTATTTACATGAATTTGTAAATGATCCACAAAAACACATTGACGGTACTGCAATGCCAAGAGTTGGTCTTACTGAAGCTGCTGAAAAGCAAGTAATTACTTACATGGCTGAAGTGGGTGACAGTAAAAAAGCTGAAAGAGATGAGTTAGGACCTAAGTTCTTAATTTACTTCTTAGTATTTGCTGTCTTTGCTTGGTTATGGAAAGCAAAAATCTGGAGAGAATTACACTAGTAATAGTGGTTCTTTTCACAAAGGGGAGTTAGATTTTATCTAACTCCCCTTTTTTAATGCTTGATATTTTGGTTATGTATATAATTTAATGTAATAAAGATTTATAAATAAGTTTATAGTAATATTTTAGAAGCAACACTGATAGCTGCTGTTTCACTTCGTAAGATTAGATTAGAATTTAGTCCCAGTATATTCTCTTCCTTAAATAACGCTCTCTCTTCATGGGAAAAACCTCCCTCAGTTCCTATTAGTATAGTATCAACTGAAGTTGTACTCTCAAGTTTATTTTCACTAAAATCAAGAATTTTACTTTGGGGATAAGCTTTTAAAAATAATTCTAAACTTTCACAAATTTCAAGTTTCATCATAGAGCTACGACCACATTGTTGAGAAGAGTTAATCAAAATTTTTCTCAGTTTTTCAAAATTAGGTTTGAAGTTTTTTTGAGAGAAGGAAGAATAGATAAAAGTGATTTTATCTACTCCTATTTCATTTAATGAGCTAATATATTTCTCTACTGTTTTAGGATCAATCACAGACCACCCAATATGTAAACTATGTTTAGCTTTTACAAGTTTTTCTTCTTTTGATTCAAGAGTTAATAAAGCATCTCTTTTACTAATACTTTGAAGAATATATTTGTAAATAAAATCATCTTTTAAATTTCTAAAATATATTTCATCATCAATTTTATGGCGTCTGGCTTTTATAATATATCGATAAATATCATCAGAAATATTTATAGTTTCATCCCCACAATTCTCATGATATGTAAATTGCATTAAAAGATCTTAGAGATAATATAAACAAAAACTAAAACAGCAATCTCTATCATATAGATTTTTTTAGCATATGAGTAAAATTGTGTTTGAAGTTCGATATCTGCGATTTTGATAATTCGCATTTTTTTGTATCGTTTAATTTCTATCACTAAGATAAAAATACCAGCAAAGATCATCAAAATAACTGTAGGACTTAAATCTCTCACATAAGCTGAAACAATCATACCTGTATAAATTACCATTGCATTAACTAAATGATACAGAGGTGTCATACCTCTTAGAAGTCTTGACAACTTAACAAAATCTTTTATTACATTTACTGCTATTAAATTAAAGACCATAATTGCAAATAAAAAATATATCATATACACATGTGTAACAATCGAACTACTCATAATATCCATAAATTATCTCACTTTTAAAAATTTTCGCTATTATAGCAAAAAGATACTAATACCAAATAAAAATAAATGTCACTTATTCTGTGATTTGGTATAACCCAATTGAAAAGAAATACAATGGCAGTAAATATACACGAAGCTTTAGATACTATTTATAATAACAGCTTTAATCCCAAATTTGAAATTGTTCCAATAGAAAATTCGCAAGCTAGAATTTGTGCCCAAGAAGTAATTGCTATTCATGCTTTACCAAAATTTGATAATTCAGCGATGGATGGTTATGCCATCTTATTTGAAGATGCAAAAAATAATCTAAAAGTTGAAAAAAAAATCTTTGCGGGTGATGATGTTAACTTCACATTAAAAACAAATACTTGTGTAAAAATAATGACAGGGGCAAAAATCCCTTCAAATACAAGTGCAGTTATTCCCCAAGAATGTGTCGAGGTATTAGATGAAGGACATATTAAAGTACCTGCTGATATCACTAAATTTCAACATATTAGATATATAGGTGAAGACATAAAAGAAAATGATATTTTAATAAAAATAGGTACTGAAATTAATTCAGCCCAAATCACACTTTTATCTTCGCAAGGATATACCCATATTAAGGTTTACAAAAAACCCAAAGTGGTTGTGTTTTCAAGTGGAGAAGAACTGAAACTTCACTATGAACAAGTTGAAAACTACCAAATTTATAATTCTAATACGCCAACTTTATTAAGTCGAGTAAAAGAGTTAGGATGTGATGTCTCTTTTATAGGAGGAGCAAAAGACAGTGTTGAGTCTTTAAGTGAGTTTATTGAGAACTCATTGGATGCAGATTTAATTATCACTTCAGGTGGAGTAAGCGTTGGTGAAGCCGATTTCACCCGTGATGCTTTAAATAGATTTGATTTTAAAATACTATTTGATGGTATAAAAATAAAGCCAGGGAAACCCACAGTATTAGGAAAAATCAACAATACTTTGGTTTTAAGTTTACCAGGAAATCCACTGGCTGCTGCAATGATCTTTGAAATGTTTGGAAAAATCATTCTTCAAACATTACTTGGGGCAAAAGATATCTATCACAACGCAATTACTACTAAAATTTCAAAAGAATTAAAAAGTAGACCAGGCAGAGTAACTTTATTACCAGGTTATTTTAATGGACAAAACTTTGAAATCTCGTCGAAAAGTGCTCCTGGAATGGTGAGTGTATTGAGTGTTTGTAATAGTTTTTTAGTATTGGATGAAACTGTAGAAAAACTTTCATCTTATAGTGAAGTGAAAATATTACCAATAACTTGGAAGTTTATGTGTGAAAATAAAAAGGACTATATAACTAAATGAATAAGGCAATTTATAAAAATGACTAAAAAAAGAGCTATTTGTATTCTAAGTGGAGGGATGGATTCAACCCTGTCTACTTATATTGCAAAAAATGAAAACTATGATATTATCCCTGTACATTTTAATTATGGACAAAGAACAGAAAAAAGAGAACTAAAAGCATTTAGAGATATTTGCAATGAACTGAAATTGGAAAATATTTACGAAATTGACATTCCATTTTTTACACAAATTGGTGCATCAGCTTTAACAGATGACACTATAGATATACCTGTTGACGGAATAGAACCAGGAGTTCCAATTACTTATGTTCCATTTAGAAATGGTATTTTTCTTTCAATTGCAACTGCCATTGCTGAAAAAGAAAAAGCGAGCGCTTTATTTATGGGAGTAGTTGAAGAAGATAGTAGTGGTTATCCTGACTGTACTGATGATTTTATTTCGAAGATGTCTAAAAGTATCAATGCCGGTACAAAAGAAGAAACCAAATTAGAAATTATCACTCCCTTGGTTAAACTATCAAAAAGTCAAATTGTAACAAAAGCAACAACTTTAAATGTAAAGTTAGAGCTAACTTGGAGTTGTTATAAAGAAAGCGATATTGCTTGCGGAGTTTGTGATAGCTGTCGTTTAAGATTAAATGGATTTGAAAAAGCAGGAATAAAAGACAATATTCCATATAAGGTTTAAAATGAAATGGGAAATATCTAAAGAATTTGATTTTTGTTATGGACATAGAGTCTGGTCTCAAGAACTTAATGTTGAATTTGCCTTAGATGATTGTTTAATGTGTCGACATATGCATGGACATCAAGGTAAAATTAAAGTTTCTCTAGAAAGTGAAACTTTAAAAGCAGGCATGGTCACAGACTTTAAACATCTAAATTGGTTTAAAAAGTTTTTGGATGATGTCTTAGATCATCGATTTATTATTGATAGTAATGATCCTCTTTATGATACCCTTTTACCTTTATATAAAAACAAAGAAAATCTATTATCATATGAGCAAGGTTATAAAACTCCCGATATGGAGCTTCTAAAAAATGAACCTCTTCATATCAAAGAGTTGTATGAAGGTTTTGTTATTGTGGATTTTGTACCAACCAGTGAAAACCTATCAGCTTGGCTCTTAGAAATAGTACAAAAGAAAATGTCAAAAATAAATGTACATGTTCCAAAACTAGAATTTTGGGAAACACCAAAAAGTAAAAGTACCGTTTATGCTTGAAATTACTGAAATCTTTGGCCCAACCATCCAGGGAGAAGGTAAAAAGTTAGGAAGTCCATCTATTTTTATTCGATTTGGTAAATGTAATTTAAGCTGCAAAGGTTTTGAAGTTGAATATACAACTCCAAGTGGTGAGAAGAAATACAGTTGTGATTCTTATTATGCAGCGGATTCGCAGTTTAAAGAATACTGGACCAAATATGAAAACTTTGAAGAAATAATAAATGAAGTCAAAAAATTTGAACCCAAAAACTATAAACCTGATATTGTAATAACAGGTGGTGAGCCACTTTTATATTGGAGAGATGATGAATTTCAAAAACTACTTGAATATTATATCAATAACTTTTACAATGTGACCATTGAAACCAACGCAACTATAAATATTGATATTAATAAAGAATATCAAAAAAAAATACTCTTTTCAATGAGTGTTAAACTAAGTAATAGTGCAGAATCACTCAAAAAAAGAGTAAATCCAAAAGCATTAACCAATATAATTCAAAATATTGATGACAAATATTTGAAATTTGTCTTATCAAAAGAATGTATTGATACTTCAAAAGATGAAATAGAATCTATATTAAAACAAATTCCACATGTTAATGTTTATTTAATGCCTATGGGAGATACCATAGAAACGCTAAATCTAAACAGTGAAGCAGTTATTGATTTTGCGGTAGAAAATGGATATTTATATTCAGATAGATTACATATACGAATTTGGAATGATAAAAGAGGCGTATAACTATTAAAGCTGTAAGGCAAAACATAGTAAACTTGCGAGATTTTTACGAAATTAAGAAGGAAAATGATGAAATTTACTGGAAACAACGTTTTAGTAACAGGAGCTAGCCGAGGAATTGGCGCTCAAATTGCAAAATCTTTAGCTGGTTTTGGTCTAAAAGTTTGGATAAATTATAGAAGTGGTGCTGAAGCTGCTGATAAAATTAAAGAAGAAATTGAAAATGCAGGTGGAAATGCGGCTGTTATTCAAGCAGATGTGACAGTTGAAGAAGAATTTCTAGCTGCAATCAAAACAATTATTGATGCAGATGGTGAGTTATCTTATTTAGTCAACAATGCAGGAATTACAAAAGATAAATTAGCATTAAGAATGAGTGTTGATGATTTTAATGACGTGATTTCGGCAAATCTAACTTCAGCTTTTATCGGATGTAAAGCATCTTTAAAAGTCATGGGTAAAAAAAGATTTGGTTCAGTTGTAAATATTTCATCAATTGTTGGTGAAATGGGAAATGCTGGACAAACTAACTATGCAGCTTCTAAAGGTGGCCTAAATGCAATGACTAAATCATTTGCAAAAGAAGCAGCTTCTAGAAGTATCCGATATAATGCGATCACTCCTGGGTTTATTGCAACAGATATGACTGAAGAATTAAAAGATGAAGTTAAAGACGAATATATTAGAAATATTCCTTTAAAAAGATTTGGTAATGCATCAGAAGTAGCTGAAGCAGTAGCATTTCTATTAAGTGATCATTCAAGTTATATCACAGGAGAAATTCTAAAAGTTAATGGTGGTTTATACGTATAAGCAAATAGTTTGTAGTTATTAAAAGAGGATTTAAAATCTTTTTGATATAATACGGAGATAATTTTACAAAAGGAAAAGAAATGGCATTATTAGATGACGTTAAAGAAGTAGTAGTTGAGCAATTAGATTGCGATCCAGCAGAAGTTAAAGAAGAATCAAAGTTCATTGAAGACTTAGGTGCAGATTCATTAGACGTAGTTGAGTTAGTTATGGCTTTAGAAGAAAAATTTGATATTGAAATCCCAGATGAAGATGCTGAAGGTATATTAACTGTTCAAGACGCTATTAAATACGTTGAAGACAACGCTTAAAAACAAGTCTATCTATTAAGTAAAAGGTCAGAAAAACTGACTTTTTATTTAAAATATTGAGTTTTACACTATACATAAAACTAAGATTGAATATTTTAAATAAGATGATATGGAGCATGGATTAATGAAAAGAGTTGTAATAACTGGAATGGGTACAATAAATGCTATTGGTAATAATGTTGAAGACTCATTTGAAGCAGTTGTAAATGGAGTATGTGGAATTGATAAAATTACACTTTTTGATGCCACAGAATTCTCAGTACAAATTGCTGGAGAAGTAAAAGATTTTGATCCAACAACCGTAATGGAGAAAAAAGAAGTAAAAAAAGCAGATAGATTTATACAATTAGGTCTAAAAGCAGCTCAAGAAGCAATGCAAGATTGCGGATTAGCAAACGAAGATGGAAGAGTTGATGCAAGTATTGCTGATAGATTTGGTATTATTTCTGCATCTGGAATTGGTGGTTTAGGAACAATTCAAAAAAACTCTATCGTCTGTGAAAAGAGAGGACCTAAAAAGATATCTCCATTTTTTATTCCTTCATCTTTAGTAAATATGCTTGGTGGATTTGTGTCAATTGCACATGGGTTAAAAGGTCCAAGTCTTTCGCATGTAACTGCTTGCGCAGCATCTACTCATGCAATTGCTGATGCTACTAAAACGATCATGCTAAATGGTGCAGACAGAATTTTAGTTGTTGGAGCTGAAAGTGCAGTATGTGAAGCTGGTGTTGGTGGATTTGCTGCTATGAAAGCATTATCAACAAGAAATGATGATCCTAAAAAAGCATCTCGACCTTTTGATACAGCTAGAGATGGATTTGTTATGGGTGAAGGTGCTGGAGCACTTGTACTTGAAACTTTAGAATCTGCACAAAATAGAGGTGCTAAAATTTATGCTGAAGTAATTGGTTTTGGTGAAAGTGGTGATGCAAATCATATTACAGCACCTGTTATGGATGGTCCATTAAGAGCTATGAATGCGGCATTTGCTATGGCAAAAGAAATCACAGGAGTAGAGCCTAAAATTGATTATGTAAATACTCATGGTACTTCAACTCCTGTGGGAGATGTAAATGAAACAAAAGCTATTAAAGAAGCGTTTGGTGGACTTGAAAACTGTCCTCCTGTTACTTCAACAAAAGGTCAAATTGGTCATTGTTTAGGAGCGGCAGGTGCTATTGAAGCGATTTTTGCTATAAAAGCACTAAATGAAGGGATAATACCTCCAACTATTAATATCGAAAATCAAGATCCAGAATGTGATTTAGATTATGTTCCAAATAAATCAAGAGAAGTTGAATTAACAACAGTTATGAGTAACAACTTTGGTTTTGGTGGAACAAACGGTTCAGTAATTTTTAAAAAATTTAACTAATTATTATACACTTAAGGGCTTATTTAATTAAGCCCATTTTCTTAAAGGAATCCATTGGCTACTTATTTAAATTTTGAAGAAAAAATTAAAAAAATAGAAGAAGAAATCACAGTTGCTAGAAATAGAGCTGATGAACATGCTGTAGAAATTCTAAATCATAAACTAACCAAAGAAGTTGAAAAAACTTTTAAAAACTTAAGCGATTATCAAAAGCTTCAACTTGCAAGGCACCCTGATCGTCCATATGCTCTTGATTATATCAGAGATCTTATGACTGATGCATATGAAATTCATGGAGATAGACACTTTTATGATGATAATGCTATTGTCTGTTATTTGGGTTATATTGGAAATGAAAAAGTTATGGTTATTGGTGAACAAAAAGGGCGAGGTACTAAAAACAAACTAAAAAGAAATTTTGGTATGCCAAATCCAGAAGGATATAGGAAAGCATTAAGAGCGGCTAAAATGGCTGAAAAATTCCAGATTCCTATTTTGATGTTAGTTGACACCCCAGGTGCTTATCCTGGTCTTGGTGCAGAAGAGCGAAATCAAAGTGAAGCAATTGCAAGAAATCTTTTTGAATTCTCTGATATCAATACAATTACAGTATCTGTTGTAATTGGCGAAGGTGGAAGTGGTGGAGCATTAGCAATATCAGTTGCGGATAAACTAGCCATGATGAGATACTCGGTTTATGCAGTTATTTCACCTGAAGGCTGTGCAGCAATTTTATGGAATGATCCAGCACAAGCTGAAACCGCAGCTAATTCACTAAAAATAACTGCTGATGCGTTAAAAGAGTTAAAACTAATTGACGATATCATCAATGAACCTTTAATTGGAGCACATAGAAGAAAAGAAATTGCCATTAAAGAATTGGGTGATTACTTCTTAAAATCTGTGGAAGAGTTGAGACAATTAACACCACAACAAAGATATTCAAAACGATATGAAAAATTAATGACTCTGGGTGAATTTTCAGACAAGTAAACATTTTTATGATCTTTAAATTTAAAATTTAAAGATCACTTTTCCTACTTAGAAACCAAACGACCTACTCTTTGACCTGCTAGAATATGAAAATGTAAATGTGGTACTTCTTGACCTCCATTACTTCCAATATTTGTAA
Source organism: Arcobacter sp. 31_11_sub10_T18 (assembly GCA_002163065.1). GTDB lineage: Bacteria > Campylobacterota > Campylobacteria > Campylobacterales > Arcobacteraceae > MAAG01. The sequence goes on along the minus strand of MAAG01000003.1, from coordinate 4,762 downwards.
TCAGTCTATAACCATCCTTATCTACATTTAGTTTTTTTGTTACTTCTTGTATAAAAGGTGTAATATTACTCATAGTCTCAGCACTAACTTGCGCAAATGATTCCACATGTACTTTTGGTATCACAATAGTATGTATCTTACTTTGAGGATGAATATCTTCAAATGCTATAAATTCATCATTTTCTAAGACGGTATTATTGGGTATTTCTCCATTAACGATTTTACAAAATATACACATAAATTTCCTTTTAATTTTAATCTATTTATTATACCTAATGCAATTTAAAAGCACGATACAGAAATGCTTACTGTCACATAAATACAATTAAATTAGTCACGAAACCAAACTGTAATAAATATTTAAGTATAATACCAAAATTTATAAATACACAATGTATACGGAGAAGTTAATTGAAAGAGTGGCTAAACAAAATTGAATCAGCTGATTCAACTGAAATTTTAGAAAGCTTAAGAGTAGAAACTCTAGGTAAAAAAGGTATCTTAACTTTAGAATTTTCTAAACTTAAAGATATTCCCAATACTGAAAAAAAAGCATTTGCACAAAACTTAAATGAGCAAAAAAGCTTAATAAATACTGCATTAGAAATAAGAAAAGAAGTTCTTGTTCAAATAGAATTGGATAAAGAACTTGAAGCAGAAAAAATTGATGTAACAAAATTCAATAATAGCTTATCGTGTGGTGCAGTTCACCCAGTAATTGATACAATGGATAGAGTTATTACTTATTTCCAAAACCTTAACTTTGCAGTTGAGGAAGGTCAACTGGTTGAAGATGACTTTCACAATTTTGAAGCATTAAACCTACCTAAACATCACCCTGCTCGTGATATGCAAGATACTTTTTACAACAAAGATTACACTCTGTTAAGAACACACACTTCTCCTGTTCAAATTAGAACTATGTTAAAACAAAGTATTCCTATTCGTATGATTGCTCCTGGAACTGTATTTAGAAAAGATTTTGATATCACACATACACCGATGTTTCATCAAATAGAAGCTTTAGTCGTTGATAAAGCAGATAAAATTTCATTTGCAAACCTAAAACATGTCTTAGAAGAATTTTTACATCATATGTTTGGAGATGTTGAAGTAAGATTTAGACCATCATTTTTCCCATTCACCGAACCTTCTGCTGAAGTTGATATTTCATGTGTTTTTTGTGAAGGTAAAGGATGTAGAGTTTGTTCACAAACAGGTTGGATTGAAATACTTGGATGTGGAATAGTAGATGAAAATGTATTTAAAGCAGTGGGTTATGAAAATGTTTCGGGATATGCCTTTGGTGTAGGAATCGAACGATTAGCAATGTTAATACATAATATTGGAGATTTAAGATCTCTATTTGAGAGTGATTTAAGACTATTAGGACAATTTAAATGATTATAACAAGAGCGTGGATACAAGAATTTATTGATATCTCAAAAATAAGCACTGATGATATTTGTAAAACTTTAAATTCTATTGGATTAGAAGTTGATAATGTAAAGAAAATTAAAATTCCAGATAATGTTGTAGTGGGACGAGTTCTTAAAAAAGAAAAACACCCAGATGCTGATAAGTTATCTGTTTGCCAAGTTGATTTAGGTGAACAAGTTGTACAAATTGTGTGTGGAGCTAAAAATGTTGCACAAAATCAATTTGTTCCAGTAGCTGTTGTTGGATGTAAATTATCAAAAGATTTTGTTATCAAAAAAGCAAAACTAAGAGGACTAGAGAGCAACGGTATGATATGTTCTTCTAATGAGCTCGGACTTCCAGCGCTAAATGATGGAATTTTAGAACTTGATGATTCAATTGGTGAATTGGTACTTGGTAAAGAATTAAATGAATACAAACTATTTAATGATGATGTTATAGAAATCGAACTCACTGCAAATAGAGGAGACTGTTTAAGTATCAATGGGGTGGCTCGTGAACTATCAACTTGTTATAAACTTCCATTTCATGAATTTGAGAAAGTGCTCAACTACAATGAAATTGGTATTGGACAAGTAATTGAAATTGAATGTGACAGTAATACAGATTCTTCTTTAATTTATAAAGCGGTTGATTTTAGTGACTTTAAATTGCCACTCTTACAGAAGTTGAGAGTTGGAGAAATTGATAAATTTTCTAAAAATGACATCCAAAATGTCATTCATTATGTAACACATACCAATGGTGTGTTATTTAATGCTTATGGAAAACATGAAACCGATTTAATTGACGATTTGTTAACCCTACATATCAAAAAGGATTCTGAAGGTTTTGACAGTGTATATGGTCAAAAACTTTTAAGTACTATAGGTGTTGAAACCAACAAGATTGAAAGTGCTGAGACAACATATATTATTGAAGCAAACTATACAGATCCAGAATTACTTTCAAGAAAAATTTTTGAAAAAAAGAAAACAACAGGTGATGTTTTTTATAAAAGCTCAAGAGGAAGTGAACCTCATATTGTAAATGGTATTGACTACTTTACAACTTTAATTTCTACGTATGGCGCAAAGATTTATAAAGGTAGTGAATCTTTTATTGAAGACAAAGAAAAAATCACCATTGATATTAATACTAAAAAAGTAAATGCGATTATTGGACAATCTGTTCCAAAGGCCAAAATAGAAATTATTTTGAGTTCACTTGGTTTTAAAGTTAAAGATGGTGGGAACAATGTTCTGAGCATTCAAATTCCTTTATACCGTCATGACATTAAAAATATAGCTGATGTAACTGAAGAAATTGTAAGAATAATTGGTATTGATAATATTAAATCTAAACCATTACTTATTGAAGAAGTAAGTAGAATTAACAAAACATCAATTGATATTGCTAAAAGAAATAAGCTTCGTTCAAAAGCAATTGCAAATGGTTTTTATGAAACGCTAACCTATGTATTTTCTTCAAGAGAAAATTTGATTAAACATGGTTTTGAAGTAGTTGCAGATAAAAAAGATATTCTAAATCCAATCACACTTGAACTAAATACTTTTAGAACAACATTATTATTAAACCTTGTCGAAGCCGCATCAAACAATTTTAAACTAAATCTTAAAAGAGTAGCTTTATACGAAATTGGAACAATTTTTGACAAAAATAGAGATGAGTCTAAGCGAATTTCTTTTATATACAGTGGAGATAAAGAAGATGAATGTTTTACAAATGGTGGTAAACCAAGTGAAATGTCATTTTTCGAATTTTCAAAAAAAGTCTTAAATGTTATAGGTGAATTTGATATTGAACCAATGGATAAAATTACAAATAATTTTATTCATCCATATCAAAATGGAAATATCATAATTAAGGGAGAAACCGTAGGGTATATTTCAAAACTACACCCAAGTATTTCTTCACAATATGATTTACCAAGTACCTTTATCGCAGAAATCGATTTTGAATTGTTAAAAGATACATTGGTTAAAGCAGAACAAGTTTCAAAGTTTCAGAGTTCAAAAAGAGATTTAAGTATTATTACTCCAAAAAGTATGCAATATTCAAAAATCAAAACAATTATTAATAAAATTGAAGATGTAAATATTAAACAATTTAATTTAGTAGATATTTATAGCGATGATAAACTTGGAGATAGTGAAAGTTTAACCATCAGATTTGTTTTACAAAAAGATGATAAAACAATGGAAGAAGAAGATATTACAAGTACGATGGATAATATTCTGGATGCTTTAAATACTGAATTGGGAATTGGTCTTAGACAATAATGAAAAATATACATATTGAACCATTAACAAAACCATTTAATATTACTATTGATAATATAGCAAGTGACAAATCAATCTCTCACAGATGTGCAATGTTTGCACTTCTAAGTGATAGACCATCTCATGTGAAAAATTTCTTAACTGCAGAAGATACATTAAACACACTTTCAATTGTAGAACAATTGGGTGCTGTTATTGAACGAGATGGCTCTACTGTAAAAATTACGCCTCCAAAAAAACTGGTTGAACCAAGTGATATTTTAGATTGTGGGAATAGTGGTACAGCGATGAGACTCTTTTGTGGTTTTTTATCTTCATTAGAGGGTAGTTTTGTCTTAACAGGAGACAAATATTTAAACCAAAGACCAATGAACAGAGTTTCAATTCCTTTAAAAAGTATTGGTTCGCAAATTGATGGAAGAGAAAATGGAAATAAAGCACCTTTATTTATAAAAGGTGCTTCTTTAAACTCATTTACATATGAATCACCAGTAGATTCTGCTCAAGTGAAATCAGCAATGATTCTTGCAGCTTTAAGAGCTAAAGGACCATCAAAATATAAAGAAACTGAGCTTACTCGTGATCATACAGAACGAATGTTAAAAGGTATGGGTGCAAAGCTTAAAACCAATGATGAGGGCTATATTGAAATAACTCCATTATCTGCTCCTTTAAATCCTTTAGATATAACAGTACCAACGGACCCATCTTCTGCATTTTTCTTTGCAGTTGCTGCTGCTATTGTTCCAGGTTCATCGGTAACCATTAAAAATGTTACTTTAAATCCAACAAGAATAGAAGCTTATAAAATTCTACAAAATATGGGTGCAGATGTTGAGTTTATACAAAACGAAGATATTTACGAACCCATAGGGAATATTATTGTAAAACACAATAAACTTGAAGCTGTAGTTGTTGATAAGAATATTTCCTGGCTAATTGATGAACTTCCAGCATTATCTATTGCAATGAGTCAAGCCAAAGGAACATCAACCATTAAAAATGCTCATGAACTTAGAGTAAAAGAAAGTGATCGTATT
>MAAG01000067.1 GCA_002163065.1 Arcobacter sp. 31_11_sub10_T18 | reverse complement strand
AATTGATGGCAAAGAAAAATTTAAACCCATAAAAAGATGACCTAATAGGGCACCCAGTAAAGAAAAAGGAATAATGGATAAAATCATAAAACTTTGAGAAAATGAATTAAACATGAGTAAAAGAGTAATAAAGATTAAAGATATTGAGATAAAAAAAGCAAAAGACATTTCTTCAAACATTTTTTCATTTTGTTCCTCTTCCCCTTCAAGATTTATAAGTACACCTTTTTGCCTGTATTTATCAAAACTAATTTCTAAACTTTTCAACACTTCTTGTGCGGTTGATTGCGCATTATTTACATTGGCAAAAATCATTTGATAGGTATGTCCATTTGCTTTTGAAATAGAATCAGAGTTTTTCACATAGATGAAATTGCAAATTTCATTTATTGCAATTTTTTGATTGGTATTGGGAATAGTTATCTCTAAGTAATATAAAGTATCAAAGTTATCTTTGTTTTTATCAAAAGTTAATATTTCAAACAAACCATCATTGTTCACTCCTTTTGTAAGCTCGGCTTTTAAAAATAAAGCGTTGAGTAGTAGAGCCAGTGAGCTTTCAGTAAACCCCAAACTCTCTCCATAGGAGTTGATTTTTAATTTTAACTCTTTAATTCCTTTTGTTCTTGAGTCTTGTACAAAAACAATACCTTTATGTTCTTGTAGTTTACTTTTGATTTCTTTAATGGCACTGTTCACTAGGGCTTTATCTTTTGAGCTGAGCAAAATTTCTATATCATTTTCCGTAATCCCGGAGCTTTCTTTTTTGACACTTAGTTCTTGAAGTGTGTCAGGTTTAAATGAGTGTATAAGTGTTTTTATTCTTATAATGGTTTCATCTACATTGAGCTCTCTATTATTATCTAAATCTTGGGCATTTAATGATAAAAAAGGCATAAGGGTGGCATTCACAAAATCATCATGTTTTTTTTCATAGAGCTCAATGTTAAATTGAAAAACTGAAGGTTTCATCTGCATATTCCCTTGATTGTCAAAACTCAATCCACTTAAAAATGAAAGTGTATTAATGGACAGTTCTTCCTTGTGTCGCAGTAAAATTCGCTCAAGTTCTTGAGCTCCTTCAAAAGTTTGCTTGACAGAATAACTTTGATCAAACTTTCCTTTTATAAAAATCAAATTGCTATCAACTTCTGGCATCATTTGATATTTAATACTCGTGAAGGTCACATAGGAGAATAAAGGAATAACTAAAGTAAAAACAAGTAGAAATTTTATACGATGATGAATAATCTTGTGTAGTATTTTGGAATAAAAGTTTTGAGCTTTACTCCAATCTAACTCTTTGTCATCTTTTTTTAAAATGTGAAGGGAATGAAGAGGTAGAAATATAAAACTCTCTAATATTGAAGCGATGATAAGTACAACAATAGCTGTAGGTATTATTTTTAAAAACTCACCCAATTCTCCACTTAACATCATCATTGGAAAAAAAGAAAATATAGTAGTAAATGATGCCGCTAATACTGGCCTTAGAACTTCTTTGGTACCTTTAATAGTAGCTTCAAGTTTACTCTCACCTGAAACAATATGTCTTTGAATATTTTCAGCAATAATAACAGCATCATCAACTAAAATCCCAAGTACTAAAAGTACACCTATTAAGCTCATCATGTTAATACTGTAGTTACTTAGATATAACAAAGCAGTACCAAATAATATTGCAGTAGGAATTCCTAGTACAACAATAAATGCCACTCGTTTATTAATTAGAATATAAATACATAATGCCACCAATATAAGCCCAAAGAGTATTCCCGAAACTACAGTATTTAATCTTTTATTGATATATACAGAGTTGTCAAAAGAAGTATTAATACTTAACTCTGGTAACTTTGTGCGAAGCTCTTTAATTTTATGTTTAATTTTTTTGACCAGTTTAATGGCATTTGCTTTGTCATTTTTTGAAATTCCAATGACGATATTTCTCTCTCCATTGACTTGTGTAATAATATCAACTGATTTGTATTTGCTTTTAATATGTGCGATATCTTCAAGATAAATGATTTTATTGTCAATTTTTATTTGCGTATTTAAATATTCTCTTACTTTTTTTTCTCCCTTATTTGTGGAGAGATACAAGTGCTCTTTTTTATCTTGAATAAGCCCCAACGGATAAATATAGGTGAGCTTTTTCAATTCTTGTATTAAAACCTCTTTATTCAAATCATAAAGCTCTATTTTTTCACTGTCTAGTATAATTTCAAATACTCTAGAAGTATCTTCATAGAGTTCAATTTTGGAAATATTGGAGAGTGTTCTTAGTGCATCTTTAATAAGTTTTGCTTTTTGAATTAGCTCTTGTTTGTTTAATGATTTACTTGAAACTACCACATCAATTAATGGCATAGCCCAGACTTCCAAATTTGCTGTGGGTTCATCCATATCTTTTGGAAACTCATTTTTTTTATTGCTGATTATTTGTTTGACTTTGTTGAGTAAAGTAATTTTTTCTTTAGTGTCTTCAAGATTTAAAACAATCGTAAATTCTGTGTTATTAATAAAGGACTCAATCTTACCAATGGAACTTAGTGCTCTTAATTCTTTTTCTAGAGGTGTTACCACAATTTGATTTAGTGTTGTGGCACTGGCACCTGCATAAGCTCCTGATATAACAATCTTATCAATTTTTATTTTGGGAAAGACATCTCTTGGAATATTCTTATAAGAAATAAGTCCTAAAAGTATTAAAATAAAAAAGAGTGTATAGTTTAACCTCTCTTTTGTAAGAAAAAAACGAATTATTTTGTCCACATAAACTCTTTCCTTTTGAGATTTTATTTTACTTTTACTCAAGAAGGAAGTATAAAAAAATTATATGTGAAAACCATGTGTGATTTTTGAATTTGTATCACATAAAACCCACATTTTTTTATTATATTGTATAATCGTCAACATAGGAAAAAAAATGAACGAACTTAAAAATCTAAAGATTTTATACATAGATGATGAAGAAAACATAAGACTAAATGCCATTGAGTATTTAAGTTTTTATTGTGATAATGTATATGGAGCCAAGGATGGTATTGAAGGCTTTGAAGTATATACTAAAATCAATCCCGATATTATAATCACAGATATCAAGATGCCCAAGTTAAATGGTCTAGAAATGGTTCGAAAAATTAGAAAAACAGATAATTCCACAAGGATTATTGTGGCAACAGCTTTTTTAGAAACCTCTTATTTATTACAAGCCATTGACTTAGGATTGGTAAAATACCTTATTAAACCAATCACTGCTGATAAAATATTACCTGTTTTAAAAACCTGCCTATTGGATTTAAAAGAAAATAGTAGTATTTTTAAAATAGATGATAGTTATACTTTTGATATTTTTAATAAAACCCTTTTTTGTAAACAAGAACAAGTTTCTTTAACCAAAAAAGAGTTATTAACCTTAGAGTTATTGGTTTGTAATTTTAATAGAGCGGTAAAATACAGTGAATTTAGTAATTATATTTGGGATGCTCAAATGAGTGAGGATGCTTTAAGGGCAATTATTAAAGAATTACGAAAAAAAATATCTAAAGGCAGCATTAAAAATGTATCGGGTATTGGGTATCAAATTGGAGCAGATATAACAAAATGAAAATATGGATTATATTTTGTACCCTTGTAATAAATCTTTATTCTAATACCTCAGGTATAAGGGAATCCTTGTTAAGTGATGTATTAATCTCAGTCAACAACGGTGTTTACACAAGTGTAAAAGAGATTGGAGATTTTGATGAACAGGTTTTCAAGGTAAAATTTTTACTTAATCCTGAAATCTTAAAAGAATACAAATATTACTTAAGATTAAAAGTTAAAAATGAGTATATAAAATCATCTACTATGAAGTATATACTAACGGATGAGTTACCTATTTATGAACTAAGTAGTAACTCTCCCAAAGAAATTATTGTAGAGTTGGACTATAAAGATTCTTTGCCTATATTGCAACTAGATATTTTTACTCCCATAGAGTATGAATATATTTTTAAAAATGAAAAACTTATTTATGGTTTGGCATATGGAATAATGTTTTGTGCTTTGTTATACAATTTAGCATTTTTTTATTTTAATAAAGATAGGTCGTTTTTGTACTATTCTTTACTTCAATTCTCCTCGATTACTTTGTTACTAATTATTAGTATGCCTATCGAGGCATTTTATTTTGCTTTTGAGTATCTTAATATTTTTGATTTTACTGTTGATTTAGTCATAGTTTTTTCACTTTTATTTACGATGAATTTTCTAAATAGCAAGAAAATTCTCCCTAAAATTCATTTGCTTTTATACTCAATTTTAATACTTACCTGTATAGATATGGTTTTAATACTCTTTTATGAAAAGACGATACTGTATGATTACATTGCAACATTTTTTCCTCTTGGTGTGATGGTTGGTTCTGCTTTTTTTGCAGTACGAGCAGGAAATAAACCCGCCATTTTTTATATTATTGGCTGGATGATACTATTTGTGAGTGTTTTTTTAGTGGATACAGATATTTTTGATGTAAATGACAATTACATGATGCACTTTGCATTTCCCCTTGAAGCTTTGGTTTTTGCCTTTGCCTTGGGATATAAAATGAAATTGATTGAAGTTGAGAAACAAAAAAGTGAACAACTTTTGATTCATCAAAGTAGACTGGCTTCTATGGGTGAAATGGTAGGAAATATTGCCCATCAGTGGAGACAACCTTTAACCCACTTATCTTATGCCCACATGAATTTAAAAACAGCCTATGATCAAGAAAAACTAAGTGAGAAATACTTTGATAAAAAAACAAAAGAGATTAATGAACAAATAGAGTTTATGTCACATACCATTGATGATTTTAGTAATTTTTTTAAAACAGATAAAAAAATGGAGAAGTTTGGTGTTTTAAATACTTACGAAAAAACACACCGTTTATTAACAGCTTCCTTTAAACATAACAGTATAGACGTTGAGGTTCAGTGTGAAAAAGAGTTGTTTATCAATTCTTATGAAAATGAATTTTCCCAAGTGCTGTTTAATATTTTAAACAATGCAAAACAAGAACTCATAGAAAAACAAATTCACGAACCAATAATAAAAGTACATATTCAAGAAACCAAAAAAAGTGTACTATTAAAAATCAGTGATAATGCCTTGGGTATAGATGAGAAGATTATTGATAAAATATTTGAGCCTTATTTTACAACCAAAGATTCAGGCATGGGAATAGGTTTGTACATGTCTAAAGTGATTATTGAAGAACATATGAATGGAACGTTAAAGGTAGAAAATATTCCAAATGGTGTTTTATTTGAAATATCTTTACCTAAAATTTGAGTGTTTAATTTAGAATTTATAACCAAGAGAAAGCAGTGTAAAAGTATTTTCTTTGTCATAGAAATCTACATTTGCATCTTCTTCTTCATGACCTACTTTTAATGTAGTATAAAAGTTTTTATATTCAAATGGTTTGTCCCACTTTACAACTGCAACCAAACTTGAAATATCTGCATCTACAGTTTTTCCAAACACTGGGTTAGCTTGGTCATACTCTTTAGCTCCAAGGCCTGCAATGACGGTTAAGTTAACACTTTTAGTGATATCACTTGTAATCCCAAGTTCAAACATAAGAGCGTCATAAGTACTTGCATCTCCTTTTGCATCATAGTTTTCAATAGAGGTATTAAACAAGTATGTAAATTTGCCTTTTCCAAATTCTGGGGTATAAGTGTTTTCTAAAGCAATAATATGTCTACTACCATCTCTTTTTAACGAGTCTTGTACTGTTTCAGTATCGTAACTTCTAACTGAGTAACTATAGATTAGTTGAGCATTGTGAGCTTGAGCAAGGGAGAATCCGTATCCAAGATATGCGCCTATTTCACTCACATCTGTCTTAGCTCTATTGGTATTGGTTAAAAATGGATTTTCCCATTCTTCATCACCTAAACCTGTAGCAATTCCTATATCAAAGGAACCAATGTCCGTCATGAAAGTTGTTCCTAAACTCATTTGTCCCAACATCATACTTGCATAAATACTTGTATCGTCACTTAATTCATACCCGTAATAAAAATCAACTAAGGCAAAACCTTCATTTTCTTCACTTGCACTGGAGAGTGAACTAATATTTTCAGCCCCACTGGTTGAAAAATTGTCTTTTGAGTTAACAAAACCTGCTCCAAGTTCTATAAAGTTTTCATCTTGTGCAAAAAGTGAGCCAATAAGTGCTGCTGATAATAATATTTTTTTCATATATACTCCTGTTATCTAATTTGTTAACAGAAGTATAAGTCAAAAAGGTGTGAAAGTAGTGTGAGTTTTTTTAAATCCAAATATTATCAATAAGTCTAGGAGTTCCTACTTTAACAGCCAGTAAAATGATAGTGTTTCCCAATTCAATGGTTTGGATTTGTTGAAAGTCTCTGTTAACAATACTAATATACTCTATATCCATACCTTTCATTGTAGTTCGCATTGTTTTGATTATTCTAGCACAATTATATTCCTTGGAACCAATTAGTTTGGCTGCATCTTTTAAAGACTTAGATATATTAAGAGCTTGTTTTCTTTCTTCTTGAGATAAGTAAATATTTCTACTGCTCATTGCAAGACCATCTTTTTCTCGTATGATTTCACAATCAACAATATTTGGAGATAAAAATAAATTCTTAGCCATTTGTTTGATGAGCGCTAATTGTTGCGCATCTTTTTTCCCAAAATAGACATTTGTTGGATTAACTAAATTAAGTAGTTTAAGTACGATTTGTAATACTCCATCAAAATGCCCTGGACGATTTTGTCCTTCAAGAGTAAATCCTTTTAATACAGGAGCTTTGATGAGTATCTCATCTTTTGAATACATAGTATTAATCTCAGGAGTAAAAAGATAATCAACATTTGCCAATTCACATATTTTTGAATCTGCTTGTATTTTCTTTGGATATTTATCTAAATCCTCACCTGGAAGAAATTGTGTTGGATTCACAAAAATTGATACAATTGTAATTTCATTATCTTTGATTGATTGTTTAATAAGTGATAAGTGACCATCATGCAAAGCACCCATGGTTGGAACAAATCCAAGGGAGCCTTTTAAATTTTTTCTAATAGTTTGTAGTTCTTCAATACTGTGTATTATTTTCAAGTTTTACCTTTTGTTTTAATATAATTTATTCGTTTAATTTTCTTCGTAATTTGGATTGAGTTTTAATAAAACCAAGTCTGCACACATATTTCCAAGAAGGGTTAAAAAAGCACCAATGATAAGTATTCCCATAATTACAGGATAATTATGGGAAAGTGCACTTTGATAAAAAAGAAGTCCCATGCCATCAATTGAAAATATTGATTCTAAAATAACACTTCCTCCAATAATACCTGGAAGAGAAAGACCTAATAAAGTGATTACAGGAGGATATAAATTTGGAAGGATATAAAACCTCAAAATCTCTTTTTGACTCAATCCTCTGGCTTTTGCAAAAAACATATAATCACTCTTTAAAATTTCAATTGTTAATGACCGTATGTATAAAGTTAAACTTCCAATACCTCCAAAGGTTATTATAGATATAGGTAAAATTAAATGCCAAGCCATATCAAGATAATAAGCCAGACCCGTTTTAGCTTCTAGAGAATGAAGCCCCGCTATGGGTAAGACCTCTAGCCAAACGGAAAAAATCATTACACATAAAAGTGCAAGATAAAAAGAAGGCATGGAAAAACTCAAGAGAGAAAACTGTCCTGCAAATTTATCAAAAATAGAATCCTTATTTAAAGCAGCTTTAATTCCCAAGTACAATGATGATATAAAAACCAAAACCAGGCTGATTATATTGATGGTCAAAGTTATGGGAATTCGCGAGAGTATCTCATCTTTGACCAATTCACCACTACTAAAAGATATTCCAAAATCAAGTTGCCCGATGGCAAATACCCATGAAAAAAACTGTACATATAAAGGTTTGTCCAAACCATAAATGGTTTTTAAATGATCAATTGATTCTTGAGTGATATTAGGATTTAACTCGCCACTTGCAAAAAAAGAATTTGGGGCTAAGTGTATGGCCATAAATGAAATTAGGCTTATAATAAAGAGCATAATGATTAAGTAAAATATCTTTCTAATAAAAAAGTTCATGCTGAGATTATATCAAATGTTGGTTAAAAAAACAGATGATACCAATGTCTTGAAAAGCTCAAAAAACTCACCAAGAACTCACTTATAATAATTACAATTCTTTTATAAATAAGAGCAGATGTGAAAAGTATTTACTATATTCTTGATTATAAAACACACTTGGAGCACATTTTGGCAGGTTAAACTTCTTTTGTAGAAAACGAAACTTGTATTTGCTATAATCAAATAATAAATACAGGAGCAAAAATGATAGGTATTGATATGGTTTCAATTATTAGAATTGAAAAAATGATTGAACGTTTTGGAAATAAAGCATTGGCGCGTTTTTTAAGCAAAAAAGAAATAGCTTTAGTAAAAAGACCTTCAACGGCGGCTGGTTTTTGGGCGGCAAAAGAAGCAGCAAGTAAAGCTATAAAAACTGGTATTGGAAAAGAGTGTGGGTTTCATGATATTAAAATTTCTAAAACCCAAAAAAATGCCCCTCTTATAAAATATTCAAAAAAAATTAGAAAAAAGTTTATGATAAAAAATACAGAAGTATCCATTTCTCATGATGGGGGATTTGCCATAGCAATTGTTCAAAATAGTGTGAAAAAAAAGAATAAATAATTTTTTTTAATAAATATTAGAATGCTACGTTAATGCTATTTTTTAAATTAATTTTTTTGCTTAAAGCCCTTAGTTATGGTAAAATGTTACTTGCCAGAAACCAATATATCACAAAAATGTGACAATTGGATACTTCATTTAATAATTATTTGTTCGATTACTTAAAAGTATTAAGAATAAATTAAAGCGACTTATGTAACTATTATGTATATTAAGTTTAACTTAAATATAAAAGGAGAATACTATGGGGAAAATAGGAAAAATTGGAGCATCGTTACTAATCTGTGCTTCTGTGTCTTTTGGAGCTACTCAAGCGGAGTTTGATGCTGTTAAAGCACACGTTGAGAAAGCAGTTCAATATTGTAAAGATAATGGTGTTAAAGTTTGTGTTGATGAGTTTAACCAAAAAGAGAGCCAATGGGTAGTTGGAGATCTTTATATCTGGGCAAATGACTTTGATGGAGTGATTACAGCACATCCAAAAAAGCCACTTAAAGGTAAAAACCTATTTAAATATAAAGATATAGGTGGTACTCAACTATTTAAAAACTTTATTGTCAAAGTTAAAGCAGATGGTGAAGGTTGGGTTGATTATGTATGGTCACATCCAAAAACAAATAAACAAACTGCTAAAACATCTTATGTTAAAGCAATTGGTAACAACCAATTAATTGGTGCAGGAATTTATAAATAGTTTTGACTAAACTCTTGGGTTTTAATCCAAGAGTTTATTTTTACAATTTATTTTCGGCAGAGATATTTATATGTCTGCCTAAAATAAACTTCATACCAAATTTTGGTATTAGATACAGTGTGAAATGTACACCCTAAAAACAAGGATAAGAAATGTTTGGAATAAAAAATCTAAAAATTGGAACCAAAATAGTTGTAGCCCCAGCCATTGCAGTTATTTTTCTCTTTTTACTGGCAGTTTTTTCTAATAATGCATTAAAGTCGGATAAAGAGACATTAACTGAAATCGTTCAAGTAAAATTTCAAACATACAAAGCAAGTAGTAATATTCTAAAAGATATTAACTTATTTAACGGTGTATTGTATAAAGTATTTTCTTATGTTGCGGGTGGGTATGAACAAACGCAAATTGATACTTTAATGTTTGATTTAAAAAAACTGGAAAAAGATATTAACAAACAAATGATTGCTGTTAATAAAGCACAATATTTAGACAAAAAAAATAAGAAAATCTTTAAAGGTCTTGCCTCAGATTTAAAAGAATATAATGAAGCGGTTTCAGGTGCTATAGATATGCTGGATATTGATATTGGAATGGCCACACCTATGTTATCTGTAACAGATGAAGTATTTATTAAACTAAATAAAATACTTGGAGAAGTAAACGTAGAAGCTGATAAACAAAACAATGTAAGTTATGAAAACGCACTTACTAAAATTGACAATACTCTATACACTTTATACACTATTATAGCAGTTGCTTTGGTACTTTCTATTATCATGACAATTGCAGTAACCAATGCCATTAAAAAACCTATGAATTTATTTCAAGATGGTTTGTTGAACTTTTTTAAATATATCAACAAAGAAGCAACTGATGTCAAATTAATTGAAGTACAATGTACAGATGAACTGGGACAAATGGCACAAGCAGTTAATGACAATATTACTCAGATAAAAGTAGGTATCGAAGAAGACAGAGTTTTAGTTGATAGTGCAATTGCAGGAGCAAATAGAGCCAAATTGGGATTTATGGATGCAAGAATTGCAGGAGATACTGCAAATCCAGCTTTACATGAATTAAAAGATGTTATTAATGAAATGTTAGAAGCTGTTGAGAATAATATTAAAAGCGCTATGTCTGTTTTATCAAAGTACTCAAATTATGATTACCGACCAAGTATTGATACTTCAAAAATGGATGGAGATTTGAAGGCATTATGTGATGATGTAAATAGCTTAGGATCTGCAGTTACATCAATGTTGGTTGAAAATAAAAAAATAGGTCTTGTTTTAACATCTAATGCAAATAACTTATCTACTAATGTTGATTCATTGACCACTTCAGCAAATAACCAAGCTGCCAATTTAGAAGAAACAGCAGCAGCCATTGAAGAAATCACTGCCAATATGCAAAACAGTGGGAACCATATTGCTAAAATGACTTCTTATGCCAATGAGGTATCAAGCTCAGTTAAAGATGGTCAAGACTTAGCAACCAGAACTGCTTCTTCAATGGATGAAATAAACAATCAAACCAATGCAATTGCAGATGCAATTACGGTAATTGATCAAATTGCTTTCCAAACCAATATTCTCTCACTTAATGCTGCAGTTGAAGCAGCAACTGCTGGTGAAGCTGGAAAAGGGTTTGCTGTTGTTGCTCAAGAAGTAAGAAATCTAGCAGCTAGATCTGCTGATGCTGCAAAAGAAATCAAAGACCTTGTTGAAAATGCAACGTCTAAAGCAAATGATGGTAAAACGATTTCAACTGAGATGATTGATGGATATAACAAACTTAACACCAATATTCATAATACGCTGGAATTGATTGACAGTGTATCTTCTTCATCAAAAGAGCAAATCACAGCAATGGAGCAAATTAATGATGCTGTGAATACTTTAGATCAAACAACACAGCAAAATGCCGCTAGTGCAAGTTCTGCAAATAAAGTAGCGCAAGAAGTAAGTGAAATTGCTGATAAAGTAGTTGAACATACTAATGACAAAGAATTTGACGGTAAATAACCAACACAATCTTTCTTATTCTCCTTTAACAGAGAAGGTAAATTTACTTTCTCTGTTACTATTTTCTTTTTATAAACTCTTTACAAAAATATAATATACTTACAACATAGTTACACAAATATATTATAAGGCTTTTTTATGAGAACATACGAACATGTATGTAATGTCTCCACGGGTGAGAGTTATATACGATTAATCGCTGCAATCATTTTATTTTCACTTGGTTTTTATTTTTCCATGCCAATGGCATATTTAATGGCAATTTACGTTGCGTATACGGCAGTTCGAAAATATTGTTATATGAATACTCTTTTTGGATTAAATAAAGTATTTAGTTTGAAAAGTTTGTATCTATCAAATCTTCCAAAATATAATCCAGAACCTGTATTTATAATTGATGGTGAGAGTTTGGTTGTTTATAAAAATAAACCTGCCAAAATACTTTTTCCCCATACGGATGATTTTAATTTTTTATGTACTAAAGATGAAGTTAAACGTACTATTAATAGTAGTAAACTCATACGACTAAAATATACCTTTACTCCTGATAAAATTTATCTTTTTGCACTTCAAGGGGTAAAGTCTTCCAATTCAATTTTTGTGTATGGTGCAGATATAACCAGTGCAGTTCAAGCAGAAGCTGAAATTATTAATACCCAAAAAGAAGTGGTTTATGCCATGGGTGAAATAGGGGAGACCAGAAGTAAAGAAACTGGTAATCATGTAAAAAGAGTTGCAAAGTATTCAAAACTTTTGGCTCTAAAATATGGTCTGAGTAATGAGGATTCAGAATTATTAACAATGGCTTCACCTATGCACGATATTGGAAAAGTTGGTATTCCTGATGCAATTTTAAATAAACCTGGAAGATTAACGCCTGATGAATTTGTCATTATGAAAACCCATGCCCAGTTGGGATATAAAATGCTTAAGAATTCGAACAAAGCCATCTTAAAAACTGCAGCCATTGTTGCCAATGAACACCATGAAAAATGGGATGGATCAGGTTATCCTCGAGGATTAAAAGGTGAAGATATACATATTTTTGGAAGAATTACAGCACTTGCTGATGTTTTTGATGCCTTAGGAAGTGATAGAGTATACAAGAAAGCTTGGGATTTAGATCGAATTTTGGAGCTTTTTAAAGCAGAAAAAGGAAAACATTTTGATCCCACATTAATTGATTTATTTATGGGTAATTTAGATGAGTTTTTAGAAATAAGAGATAAGTATTTAGACTAGTTTCTACTTTGAGAATCAATCAAAGTAGAAACAATTTTCTAGTGTCTTAAGTTTTCCACCAAAGACTGTCCCAATTCCATATTTGTACTAGAACCTTCAACTGCTTTTTGTGTATCTTGAACCAAAGTACTAATTTTATGTATTATTGTATTTGAATCTTGTAATTGCTCAGATACATTACACGAAATCTTATTTGCATTTGTACTATTTTGTTGTGAAACGGATACTAAGTTTTGAAGTTTTTCGATGGCTTCTTTAGAAATCTGAACACTGTTTTGTACCAAAGAAGTGACCGCTTCATTTCGTTTCGTAGCTTCATTTGTCATAGAAGTGATTTGATCTATTTCGCTTCCAATATTTACTGTTGATTGTTTTGATGCAGAAGCCAGTTTTTTAACTTCAGCTGCAACAATTGCAAATCCACGTCCGAATTCTTTAGCTTTTGAAGCTTCAATAGCTGCATTAATAGCCAAGAGATTTGTTTGCATAGATATTTTATCATTATTGGTAACAAGTTCTGTGATGAGCTTGTTTTTTTCATTTAAATCATTAATAGTTGTTGCAAACAAATTAATCGCGTCAGACATTTCATTGATTAAAGCATATAACTTTTCTACTAAGGAAATAACTGTGTTGCTCTCTTGAGTTGCTGATTGGGCTGACTCTAAAGATTGATTTGACATGGATTGAATTTCATTAGAATGAGATATAAATTCATTAACTAACTTTTCAATATTTTGAATTTCCAAAACTCTGGTTGTGGAAGCCTTGTTTACATTATGAGCATTGTTCGTAATGTTTTGAGCAATGTTTAAAGACTCACTGAGATTCAGTTTATCAAATAAAGCAGCTTTGCTTTTTAACTCCTCTAGCTCTTGGCTACTAATCTCTACATTTGACATTTATATCCTTTATCTCTTTTATTTTCCACGAAGTTTTATCTTGACACTTATGGCAAAATGGAATAATTTCATCTCTTTTAACTTCTTGGGTTCCATGACAGTTTTCGCAAGTCAAATCTGCACATAAAAGTGCTTTTTCACCCACATGATATTTCATCTTCATAGTAATTGCTGTATATGTTGAAACACAAAAGGGAACCATAAAAGTAAATCCCAGTTTGTAAAAATTTACGTGTTCAAAATCTAGGTGTATTAGGTATTCACCTTGATTAATTAAATTTAAAATGATTCCTACAACCAATGCAATTTTACTTGCTTTATAAAATATATTTCTATTACAAAGAATATGTGATACTAACTTAAGCTTCCCCACAAAAATGTCCTTTATTTTCAATAATCAGTTTATCATAATAAAACATAAACTGTTAGTTATTTACTAAGTATCTCTCAAGAATGATTTTTGCGGCAATAGAGTCTATTCGCCCGTCTCTTTTGTATTTAATATCACCTTTAATCAGCTCTTCTGCTTCAATGGAACTCATGTCTTCATTTTGTAAGTGGATGTCCCCATCAAAGTTTAATAAAGTGATGAAATGATTAACTCTTTTTTTCATATCTTCACTACTTTTTGGGTATCCAACAATTAAAGTATCAATTTCCCATTCTTTTAAAAAACTATCCACATCTCTTGAAGCTTGATTTCTATTCTTCCGTAAAATTGCTGGACAAGGTGTCACAATACCCTTTTGAAGACAAATTGAAAGACCAATTCTTTTTAAACCTATGTCAATGCTTGCGTACTTAGTTGACATAGTATTCCTTTAATATGAGTACTTTGTGTAGTGAAGGTTTACTTATGTTTGTATGAAATTTGTTCAATAAATGCCTTAATTATATTTTGGCTATAATTATAGCCTTTAATTTATAAATGATAGGATGTATTTAATGAAATTAGCTGTTTTTGATTTTGATTCAACACTCATGGATGGGGAAACTATAGACTTTTTAGCAGATGAACTGGGACTGAAAAATGAGGTCTCTGCCATAACGGAAGAAGCGATGTCTGGAAGAATGGATTTTTTTGAAAGTTTAACAACAAGAGTTGCTCTTTTAAAAGGATTAGAATATAAGAAAGTTGTAGATATTTGTAAGGAATTACCTCTAATGCCAGGTGCTGTTGAAACAATCACTGAACTAAGAAAAATGGACTATAAAGTCATTTGTTTTAGTGGTGGATTTAGAGTAGGTACGAGCCCAGCTGCACAAAAACTTGGACTTCATGCTGATTTTTCTAATGTATTACACCATAAAGATGGGGTTTTAACTGGACAAGTTGGAGGAGATATGATGTTTGATTTTTCTAAAGGTGATATGTTGCAAAGAATTCAAACATTAATGGGTGTATCAAACGAGGATACTTTGGTATGTGGAGATGGAGCTAATGATAGAAGTATGTTTACCTATGCTTCTAAAAAAATAGCTTTTTGTGCCCATGATATTTTGAAAAAAGAAGCGAATATTATTGTGGATACAAAAGATTTAACTAAAATTTTAGAGAGGATTTAACGATGAGTTTAAAAGAAGATATTAATTTTTCATTGTGGTGTGATTTTATTGAAAGAGAATTTTTAGAAGAGCAATTTCAAAGTTTAATTGCTGAAAAAATAATTCAAGGTGCTACAAGTAACCCAGCAATTTTTGAATCATCAATTTCAAATTCTGTTGCATATAGACAACAACTTGATATGTTGCAAGCAAATGAACCTAAAAAAATCTATGAAGAATTGGCATTAACTGATATAAAAAGAGCTTCGCAATTATTGTACCCTTTACATGATGAGAATGTGGAAGATGGGTTTATTTCTATCGAAGTTGATCCTTTATTATGTGATGATGAAAAAGGAACAATTGAAGAAGGAATTAGACTTTATCAAACAATTGGTACAGACAATGTGATGATCAAAGTTCCAGCAACACAAGCTGGGTATGGTGCTATGAAAGCACTAACCTCTCAAGGTATACATGTAAATGCCACTTTGATTTTTTCACCTGAACAAGCAATCTCTTCTACCCGCGCATTGAATGAAGGTATAAAAATAAGTGATAAAAAACCACAAGCAGTTGTTTCAATTTTTGTGAGTCGATTTGATAGATTATGTGATGAAGAACTTGAATCAAAAGGTCTTCCAAAATCTAGACTTGGGATTATAAATGCAGTTAAGTGTTATCACGAAATCAATAAATTTAATAATAAAAACATCAGAACCCTTTTTGCAAGTACAGGTGTAAAATCAAATGATTTGGATTCAAGTTATTATGTGGATGAATTACTTTATCCACATTCAGTTAACACAGCACCTCTTCTTACAATTGAAGACTGGGTTAGTGCTGGTAAAAAAGTTCCATCATCTATAATTAGTGAAGATGAATGTGATGAGTTTTTTGCACAACTTACGGCAAAAAATGTAAATATTGAAAAAGTATATGAAACATTATTAACCAATGGATTAGACTCATTTAAAAATTCATTTAAAGATTTACTGGGAAAACTAATCTCTAAAACACACTAATTTCTTCCTTTTTATATGGAACCATTTATGTGGTTCCATATTTACATAGTCCAATTTTTAGGACTTCCTTACAAATTTAAGTCTCTTTTAGATAAACTCTACGCTTATTAAAAAATATAAAGGTACTATTATGAATAATTGGAATCCAAGTAGCTGGAGAGATTTTCCTATCAAGCAACAACCAACTTATGCTGACTTAGAAAAGCTGGCTAAAGTTGAAAAAGAACTTGGTTCTTATCCTCCTCTTATTTTTGCAGGTGAAGCACTTAAATTAAAAAATGAATTAGCGGATGTTGTTAACGGTAAAGCTTTTTTACTTCAAGGTGGAGACTGTGCAGAGAGTTTTAATGTATTTGATGCCAATAATATTAAAGATTTATTTAAAGTTATGATGCAAATGGCAGTTGTGTTAACATTTTCTGGTGGTTGTCCTATTGTTAAAATTGGAAGAGTTGCTGGACAGTTTGCCAAACCAAGATCTTCTGATTTTGAGAATATCAATGGAATTGAATTACCAAGTTATAGAGGTGATATTATCAATGCTGTTTCTTTCGACGAAAAATCAAGAATGCCAAAACCTAAAAAATTATTAAAAGCATATAATCAAAGTGCAGCAACACTGAATCTTTTAAGAGCATTTTCACGAGGTGGTATGGCAGATTTGCACAAAGTTCATGCTTGGAATTTAGACTTTATCAAAGGTAATACTTTGGGTGTTAAATATGAAGATTTGGCAAGTAAAATCTCTGAAACCTTAAACTTTATGAAATCATGTGGAATTACTGCTGAAAATACAGCACAGTTAAATGAAACAACTTTATATACTTCCCATGAAGCATTACTTCTTAATTATGAAGAAGCATTAACAAGAAGAGATTCAATTACAGGTGATTGGTATGACTGTAGTTCTCATATGTTATGGATAGGTGATAGAACACGAGATTTAGATGGTGCTCACTTAGAATTCTTCAAGGGTATTAAAAATCCAATTGGATGTAAAGTAGGTCCATCAATGAAAGAAGATGAGTTAATCAAATTAATTGATGCTCTTAATCCTGAAAATGAAGCGGGACGATTAAATCTTATTGTGCGAATGGGTGCTTCTAAAATAGAAGACCATTTCCCTAATTTACTTAAAAGAGTAAAAGCTGAAGGTAAAAATGTACTTTGGTCAAGTGATCCTATGCATGGAAATACAATCAAAGCTGATAATGGGTATAAAACAAGAGACTTTGCTGATATCTTAAGTGAAGTAAAACAATTTTTCCAAATCCATAAAGCTGAAGGTACTTATGCTGGTGGAATTCACCTTGAAATGACGGGACAAGATGTAACTGAGTGTACTGGTTCAAAAAGTGCTGCTATTACTCAAGAAGGATTAAAAAATAGATATCATACTCAGTGTGATCCAAGATTAAATGCTGATCAAGCTTTAGAATTATCATTTATGATTGCAGAAACTTTAAAAGAAGCAAGACAAGACCATAACTAGATCTGTCTAATAAACAAAAGATGAATTTAATTCATCTTTTGTTTAACGTATACCTTTATAAAAAAGTATTTTTATAATTATCTTCGTTGAATCCAACAGTAATCTTACCATCATAATCAACAACAGGACGTTTGAGTAACATAGGTTCTTTACATAACCATTCAAATTTACCTGTATTATCTAAGTTCAATTCTTTAAGTTGTAAATCTCTATATTTTTTACCCCTAGCATTAAACACCAAATCGATATCCGTATTATTAATCCAAGACTGTATTAGATGAGGCGCTGGTGATTCTTTTCGTGTATCAAAAAAATCAGCCTCGATGTTGTTATCTTTAAAAAACCTTAAAGCTTTTCTAACACTGTCTCAGGTTTTTATTCCGTAAACCTTTAACATATTCTTTCCTATTCTATAATTTTTGGAACGATAAAATAACCATCTTCACTTTTTGGTGAATGTTTCATAATATGGTTACTCATTTCTAAATCTTGAACTGCAATATCTTCTCTTAAAGGTGTTCCACCCTCAACAGTAGTAAAAGTTGCATCAATTTGGCTTACATCAATTTCATTTAAATTGTCAATAAAACTGATAATATCACCCAGTTCACTCTTTAGTTTTTCTTTTTTTTCGTCATTTATTTCTAAACTAGAAAGTTTAGCTAATTTGTCAATTAATTTATCATCAACTGTCATTTTTTTCCTTCTTACATAGTACTATTCTAACTTGTTGTACAACAAGTCATGTAAAACATCGATCATTGTATCTAAATAGAGTTTTGTCTGTCTTTAATTGTATTGACTCTATTTAGTGAGGTAAATTTGAGATTAATTTACTTTTTTTTTCTTTTTTTGTAAAATTCAAGTTTATATTCATCCCAAGAACCTTCTACTATTGCAGCTCTTGCTTCTCTCATAAGGTTTAAATAATAATGAAGATTGTGATAAGATCCCAGTCTAAAATATGTCATTTCTCCTGCTCTATAAAGATGTGATAAATAGGCTCTTGAAAAATTGGTACAAGTATAACAAGTACATTCATCATCAATAGGACCAGCATCTTCTTTAAAGTTTGCATTCTTGATATTTATTCTCCCAAAAGAAGTAAATAAAGTCCCGTTTCTTGCATTTCTCGTGGGCATTACACAATCAAACATATCAACACCTCTGTCAATATTTTCAATTAAATCTTCAGGAAGTCCCACTCCCATTAAATATCGCGGTTTATTTTCTGGCATAAATTGTGTTGTCCACTCAACAGTATCATACATATCTTGGTTGGCTTCGCCAACACTAAGACCTCCAATAGCATAACCATCATAATCAGTGAGACTACAAAGTTGTTCTGCACTCATTTTTCTAAACTCTTTATCTGTTCCACCTTGGATAATGGCAAAAATATTTTGTTCAGTACCAATACCTTTTGTTTGTTGCTCTTTGTGATATGTAATGGCTTCTTGAGCCCATTGAGTTGTTCTTTCAATTGAGAGTTGAATTCGCTCTTTGGTATTGGGTAAGGCCACCAAATCATCTAGAATCATCATGATATCACTACCCAATTCATATTGAGTATCAAGGACTGATTGTGGTGTAAAATAGTGTTTACTTCCATCAATGTGAGATTTAAACATGATTCCATTTGAATCTGGCTTGGAATTATTTGATAGTGAAAAAGCTTGGAATCCACCCGAGTCTGTTAAAAAAGAGTTTGGAAATTTTGAAAACCCATGAAGTCCTCCAAGTTTTTTAACCAATTTACTTCCTGGTCTTA
Source organism: Arcobacter sp. 31_11_sub10_T18 (assembly GCA_002163065.1). Lineage (GTDB taxonomy): Bacteria > Campylobacterota > Campylobacteria > Campylobacterales > Arcobacteraceae > MAAG01. Next base: position 2,886 of record MAAG01000067.1, on the reverse strand, counting down.
AATAGAGGTGATAAGTGTTTCCTAAAATAATTTTAGCACCAAGACTGAGCATATCATTGGCATCTAAAGTTTTTACCGTACCTTGGGTTCCTACTGGCATGAAAACAGGAGTTTGTATAGTACTATGAGCTGTTTTAATGGTACAAGCTCTGGCTTTGTTGTGAGTAGAGTCTATTTGAAATTGCATTAAATGATTGTCCTTAATTATAAAATGTGATTATAGCTAAATTTTGTTCTTTATTACTGCATAGTATTTACAGAATGTATACTTTTTAGAATTGAAATAATACTTAGTTGAGAAGTTCTAAAAGTGAATAAGCAATTGAAAATAGCAAGATGGCAATTAAAACATCAAGGATTTTCCAAGTAATGTTTTTTTGAAATAAAGGGATTAGAATACGTGAACCAAATCCCAAAGAAATAAACCAGACAACAGATGCCATGATACTTCCCAATAAAAAATACAGCTTGTCTTGAAATTCAATATAGCTGGCACCAATGCCACCAATGAGTAAAATAGTATCCAAATAAGTATGGGGATTCAACAGTGAAAAAACTAAAACTAAGGTGATGACTTCTTTTAAACTTTTTTTCTTTTTACCTTTTTCTAATTCCATATGTTCATTTTTAAAAGCTGATCGTAAACAAATGAGGGCATATCCACATAAAAAAAGGATTCCAATTACTGCAATGACTTTGATTAAAAAAGGGTTTTGTGATACCAAATAACCAATACCAAAAACACCAGTAGCAATTAAAATAACATCAATAAAAATACAAATAAGAATGATAGGGAGGACGTGCTCTTTTCGTAAACCTTGTTTAAGAACAAAAGCATTTTGAGCACCAATAGCAAATATAAGCGATAGCGTAACACTAAAGCCTTTTAGAATAATTGTAGAAATCATGAAAAAGCAGATGAGCTAAAATTAGCTCATACCACCTTTTGCTTCCATTCTTTTTTCAAGTCTATGACCAATGTAGGACATGGTAAATGTAATACATAGATAAACCATAGCAATAACTATCCAGGTTTCAAAAGGAGAGAAGGTATTGGCAACAATTTCTCGTCCAACTTTTGTTAAGTCTGTAATCGAAATAACCGAAACCAGTGATGAATCTTTTACTAAAGCAATCATTTCTCCAACTAAAGTTGGTAGTGCTCTTTTAAAAGCTTGAGGTAAAATAATGTGTCTCATTGCTTGAAAGTAAGATATTCCCAAACTCTTTGAGGCTTCCATTTGGCCTTTATCAATTGATTGGATCGCTCCTCTTAAAACTTCAGCTGTATAAGCTCCAAAGAATAGTCCTAGAGATAAAACACCTGCTGTGAATCGTTCCAATTCAAAGATATTTGCAATTATAAAATAAAATAGAAATATTTGAACCAGTAATGGTGTTCCCCTGATAACTGCCACATACACACCTGCTATATCTTTGAGAAAAGTATAAGAGGAAAGGCGCATAAATGCCAAAGGAATTCCGATTAAAAATGTAAGAATTGCAGCAAAGAATGATATTTTTAGAGTGACCCAAAGTCCTTGTAGTACTGGACCTGCTTTGGTTTCAGTCATACTTGCTATATAATCACCCTCATAAACTTCTTCGCCAACTTGATAATCAAGTATGTAGGAATCATCAAAAATTAATTCTTCTTTTTTATCACTCTCATCAATTACAAAATATTTTCCATTTTCTAAAACAAATTTCCCATCAAAGGGTGCTTCGATATTTGTTACTTCTTCATAAGAAAAATATTTTGGAATTGAGTTCCACTTCCAAACATAATTCATGTTGGAAGCGGCTATGAAAAGAAAGTATCCTAAACCAATATAAAATGCAAAGGCCAGAAAGTGTCCAAAATTTTTATTTTGGGCTAGAGATTGTTTTCTTTTACTCATAATCTATTGAACTCTTTTTAACCATTTAGTATCAACCAACCATTTGTTGTATAAATCTGAATGGAAGTTTACTACTTTATCTTCTTTCATTTGTCTTAAGAAGTTATTTAACCAGTTAAGAAAATCAGGATCACCTTTTCTAATAGCCCATCCAAGAGGTTCATATGTAAGAGGAGTATCTAAGTGAATTAATCTATCAGCACCTTTGTCAGACATGAATAATACATTGTATGGTTGATCATAAACCATTGCATCAGCACGACCATTTAGTACTTCTGAAGCTGCGTCAGCTTCTGTTTCAAATGTAATGATTTTTGCTTTTTTAAAGAATTTTCTAGTTGCAATTTCACCTGTAACACCAAGTTTAGTTGCAATTGTATATTCTTTTTTATCTAAATCAGCAGCACTTTTAACTTTAGAACCTAAAGACTTTTTCATCATCATTGTTTGTCCAACAACGATATATGGGTTAGCAAAGTTTACTTTTAAGTTTCTAGATTGTGTAATAGTCATACCAGACATGATAATATCGTATTTTTCAGTAACAAGTCCTGCAATAATACCATCCCAAGCTGTAGGAACTAGTGTAAGTTTAACACCCATTTCTTTAGCCATTTTTTTAGCCATGTCTACATCATAACCTATGATTCGACCTTTTTTGTCTTTCATTTCAAAAGGCATGTAACCTGGTTCCATACCTACAATTAATTCACCTCTTTGAACAATTTTGTTCAATGTTGAATTTTTCCATAAATCTAAATCTGCTGCGAACAGATTCGCTGTAACTAACACTAAAAGTGTTAAAATCATTTTTCTCATTTTTTCTCCTTTTTTTGATATAGAATAATTATTAATATACTATATGTCGATTAATGTGCTAAAATTTCACTTAAAAATTGTTTTGCTCTAGAGCTTTTTGGATTGTTGAAAAAGTCTTCTGGAGTGTTTTCTTCTACAATCACACCTTCATCCATAAATACAATTC
>MAAG01000042.1:8428-22631 GCA_002163065.1 Arcobacter sp. 31_11_sub10_T18 | reverse complement strand
ATTTTTATCTAGTCTTACTAGGTTAAAATAAGAGCTTTTTTTTAGCCTTTTTTTAGGTTTCTTTATTCACTTACCTTATTTATCTTTTTTAATAGTTATCCCTTTGATATCTTTCTTTTTATCAATCTACTTTCTTTTAAATTTATTCCAATAGAAAATAGCAATTTATTAAAATTAATGACACAATTTTACCACATAATTTTTGTAGAATTTAATCTACAAAAGGAGATTAGATGAATAGTTTTTATTTATCAGTAGGAGTGATGAGCATTGTTCTTGGAATCATTTGGGCATATGAAGTATTTGTTGAAAAAAAAAGGCTTGATGATGAAGGATACTCAGTTTATTAAAAAATATATAGTTAGGGTTTAATAAGTGGTTCAGAGAAATAAAATCCTTGAAACTCATCTATACCAAGTTTTAGTGTTACTTCAAACACATCTTTATTGTGAATAAACTCAGCTATTGTTTTAATATTTAATTCTTTTGCTGATTCAATAATTCCCTTAACCAAAGAATAGGATTTTTTATCTGTATGAATGTTTTTAATAAAGGAACCATCAATTTTAATATAGTCTGGATTTAAATCAAGTATATTAGAAAAATTTGAATGTCCAGTCCCAAAATCATCAATAGCAATTCTAACTCCATATTTTTTGAAATCACTAATAAATTCATTCATAACATGCATATCTTCTATGAGTTCTGTTTCCAGAATTTCAATAATAAGTCTAGCTCCAATTTTTGGGTATTTATCTAAGTTATTTTTTATATATTGAATTAATGTATGATTGAATATATCTTCATATGAAATATTTATAGAAAAATCTTTATCATTATTATTCATTACTTCAAAACTTTTTTCAATGATTATATTTGAGAGTGTATTGTATTGCTTAGTTTTAATAGCAGCATCGAGAAAGAAGTAAGGTGAAATCATCTCAACTTTATTATCTTTAATCTCAGATATTCTCATTAGAACTTCATATTTTACTATTTCTTTATTTTTATTAACGATTGGTTGAAATACTGGAAAAACCATATCATTTTTAATAGCATTTTTAATTTTTGCTGACCATTTTAAAACATTATTCATCTCTTGAGTAATATCTATATCTTTATTATATATTTTGTAGCCCAAACGATGTTTATTGGCATACTTTAAAGCCATGTGAGCTGTTGAAAGAGGGTTTTCACTGCTTATGGATACTCCTATCGTTGCATCTACATCAATAGATTCTCCATTTTCTAATTTAAAATTGAAATTCTTTATTTTTTCTTTCATCTTCCGTAATTCTTTTTCAAAATCAGACAGGTTAAATATTTCTGTTGATTTTAATAAAACAAATTCATCTGCATGTGTTCTATAGATTTTGTATATATTCCCAAATCCTTTTAAACACAATGAAAACTGTTGCAAGATAGTATTACCTGATTGAAATCCATAAATATTGTTTATGTTTTGAAAAGAGTCAATATTTATAAGAAATATTGTTGAATAATCTGATTTTTTTATATCACGTAATAGTGCAGAATAACTGAATACTCTGGTTAATTTATCAAAATAAAGTTGATTTTCTAACTCTCTTGTTCTTTCTTTAACTTTAATTTCTAAATCTTCATTGAGTACTTTTAATTCATGGTTCATAGTTTTAATTTTTTTGTTGTATTCATCAATAAGTCTTGAGGAGTAAATAGCACTACTGGTTGTATGAAATACTTTAAATGCATTATTAAGTTCTAGTGGTTTTTGAATAAAATGACTAATACCAAGATTAATCAATTCAACCAAATATTCAGAATCATTGTGAGCTGAAATAATAATGATAATTTGGGAGGAGTTTATTTTAAAAATATCTTTGCATAATGTTATACCGTTTTTGTTTGGCATTTTAATATCACTAATAACTAAGTCATAATATTTACTGGTTTCTTTGTGATATTGAATATATTTATCCAAACCATCTACACCATCACCTTCAGAATCAACTTTTAGGAAGATGTCATTTAACACCTCATGGGTATCATTTCTTATGTCCTCATCGTCTTCAACATATAATACATCAATATATTTTGACTTTGATAATAAATTTTTTAAATTCATATTTCTTACCATAATAATTATGCACTTATAACTTTCCCTAAAGCTTGATACAATATACTGGAACTAATGGGTTTTATAATAAACTCACCATTTAAGTCCTTACATGCTTCTATTTGGTCTTGTTCATTGTGTCCACTTAAAAAAATAATTTTCACATTGTCATCTATTTTTTTTATAACTTTTAACATAGATATTCCATCTAAATGTGGCATACTGATATCGGTAATAATAATATCGGGTTTGTTTTGTTTAAACTGTTCTATTCCTTCAACTCCATCTCTTGCATAATAAGAATTTTTAAAAAGCATAGGAAGAATGTCTTGCATTATGTCAATAACTATTTCTTCATCGTCTACAAAAAGTACTGATAGGTTTTTTAATGAGTTTTTAATTTGAGTACGATCCATAAGTATCCTTTACTTCATGATTTTATTATAAGATAATAAAGTGGCAAATATGTGGCATTAAATTAGAATTTCAAAAATAACACCATCTTTAGAATTGGAAACACTAAGCTTACCAGACATACTTTTTTCAATAATCATCTTTGACATATATAATCCAATTCCAGTACCTTGAGACTTGAACTTAGTTGTAAAATAGGGATCATAAATTTTCGAAATTATATCTTCCTCAATACCACCTCCATTATCACTTATAGAGATGAGTGCTTTTTTTTCAATATCTTTTTCAACTTTAATATGAATATACTTATTTTTCCTTTTTTTACTTAATATTGCATCTTTTGAGTTGTTAATTATATTTATAAGTACTTGTTTAAATTCATTGGGATAACCACAGACAGTAATGCTCTGAGTATCCATAGTAACAATAATATCATAAGTCTTGAATTGAGGTGAAAGCATATCATAGACGTCTTTAATTGCCTTAGAGATGCTAAAGTTTACTTTCCTTTTATTGGGAACAAAAAAATCTCTAAAATCATCAATTGTTTTTGACATATAGTTCAGTTGAGTTCCTACTTCTTTACCTACAGTAGAGTATTGTTCAGCGTTAATTGTTTCATTAAATTCTAATAGTGTTTCTACTTTTAAATTAAGTGCCGCTATGGCATTAAGTGGCTGTCTCCATTGATGGGCTATGGCACTCATCATTTCTCCCATTAAAGCCATTTTTGATTGTTGAAACAATAAACTCTCTTTCTCTTTTAAATCAGATAAATCAATAATCGAGATAATTTTTATATATTTATGACCTCTAGTACTGTGAATACTTTTTATTAACCCAGGAAATACCGTTTTATCTTTTTTAATTAAATTGGCTTCATAAGGTTCACCTTTACGACCCCTTAAATTAATTATTGTGTCAGCTCTTGAGTTTTCGTCTATTAAACGTAATACATGCTCTCCTAAAATCTCACTGGGACTATCAAAACTAAATAATTTAATGGCTTCATTATTGGCTTCAATACAATAACCATTTTTATCAAAAATAAAGATGGCCTCAAGTGTTGAATTAACAAGCATTTTAAAATCATTAATAGAGGCCTTTAGTTTTTTTTCTAAATGTCTTTTATTTTTAATTTCTTTTTTGAGTTTGATATTCCATAAATAAAATATTATAATAATAAGTATTGAAATAATTGGAATTCCAATACGAAGAAAGCTATTATAATTAATACCACGATCAAATTTAACGGAAATCCAATTGTTATATATCTCATCTCTTTCTTTTGATGTTAAGGTATTAATTGTTTTTTGTAAAATTGACAATAAAATTGTGTAATCATTTCTAACTCCAATTCCCATCTCCCATGTTTCATTTAATTTTCCAGCAATTTTTAAATCATGAAGTTTATTTTTATTTATTGAATAGCCAATAGTGGCAGCTGTATCTATGACCCCAAAAATCTCATTTCTTCTAACAGCTTCCAATGCTTGTGTTACACTATTAAATTCAATAATTTTTATATTGGGATACTTGTTTGTAAAAATATCTATAGAAGAATATCCTCTTACCATTCCAATAGGTTTTGCACTAATTTGCTCAAAATTTTCAATGAATCCTTTATCGTTAGTTGTTGCAATGACAAAGGGTGAAAGGAGATAAGGTTTGGTAAAGTTTACATATTTTAATCGTTCAAATGTGAACGCAGCAGCAGGTAATATATCGCATTTCTTATCTTTAATAAACTCAAGGGATTGTTGCCAACTTGAAGTTTGGACCAAATGAAAAGGGATATCCATGAGTTTAGAAAAATAGGACATATAATCTGCAATCATACCCTTATATTGACCATTTTCAATGGATTCTAAAGGTGCCCATAGAGGATCAACACACATTTTAATTATCTTAGTTTTTTGAATGAATTCTTTTTCATTTTTAGTAAAAAATACTTCTTTATTTAATACTTCAAGCTTATGACCAAACCATTTTCTTCTTAAATTTAATAATTCTTCATCATTAATAGAATTTATACCTTTTTGCAATACATCCCTTAACATGGGTAGGTCTTTTCTTGAACCTAAAGTTAAAGTTTTTTGAAAGTTTTTATCAATTATATTAATGACTGCTTTAAGATTTGTAATACCATTTTTTTCCAATAGAAAATTAGCAACAGCAAAATCAGATATTGCTGCATCAGCTTTTTTAAATGCCACAGCTTGTAATGCTTGAAGAATATCCTCTGTTTGTTTGACTTTAACTTTAGGATAGTATTTCTCTAATAAAGTATGAGTATAAAATCCTTTAGGAACAGCAACTACTTTTCCATCTAAATCATTTATCCCTTTAATCTTTTTATTATCTTTACGTGTGAAAATTGATGGTAAAAGTTTTGAATATGAAGAGGTAAAGTTAATATAATCTCTTCTTATTGGCATATTGACAATATTTAACATGATATCAATATCTTTGTTTTTTATCATTTCTAGATATTGTTCCCAACTATTATCTGATACATACTCTATGGATAGACCAATTTTTTTTGCGAGTAAGTCCATATAGTCAATGGAAAACCCTTTTGGAATTCCGTGTTCATTAAAATTATAAGGAGGCCAATTTTTTTCATTGTGGACTTTAATTTTTTTCAAATTTTTTATGAATAATTTTTCTTTTTTATTTAAACTAGATTTTGAATATGAATAAAGAAACTCATTCATATCAATGTTATTTTTAGTTAGACCCATTAGGGAATGAATGTCATAAATTCTATTGAGTTTTTTCTTTGAAATACTTCCTAATTTATCGGTATTATGAAAAGCCAATTTCTTTAAGGTTTGTGCTTCAAATATCAAAGCTTCTTTAGATTTACCTTGGCTATTGTATTTCTCTAAAATGATATCTACACTTTCTTCAATATTATTAAAAGCATATTGCCAACCTTTTAACGAGGCATCTAAAAAGTTCTGAAGTCTCTTGGGATGATATTGAAGTTCATTGTTACTTGTAAATAAGTAATCATTATAAAAGTTAAACCCATAATCTTTTGGTGCAAAAATTTTGTATTTAATATTTTTTTGTTCTAATATAAAAGGTTGGTTAGAAATATAAGAAGCCATGATATCAGTTTTATGGTTTATCAAATCATTGATATCAAAAGAGTGTTTTTGGATAATGGTATCCTCAAACGATAAGCCTTTAGATATTAGCATGGCTTTTAATGAAGTTGTTCCCATGGCATCATCTGTTATCATGATTCTTTTATTTCTGAAATCAGATATATTTTGAATATTAGAAGACTCTAAAGTCAAAAATACAAGAGGTGAAGATTGAAATATAGCAGCAAGTGCAATTATATCTTTTCCATTTGATTTATTCATAATTAAACTAGATCGACCAATTCCATATTGCACAGTATTGGATATTACTTCATCTACAATATTAATATTTTTCTTGAATTTTTTTAGTGTGACATCTAAATTTACATTTTTGTAAAAACCTTTTTCTTTTGCCATATAATAACCAGCAAATTGAAATTGATCCAACCATTGTAATTGTAAAGATATTTTTTCTTCTTTTGCGAAGATATTAACAGATATTGCAAAAAAGAAAATATAAACTAAAATAAGTTTATGCTTCATATTTATCCAATTAAAGTGTAATATTAAAAATGACGTCTTTGGTGTCATTTATTATACTTAAATTTCCATTTAATTTGTTCTCAATAATTTTTTTTGCAATGAAGAGTTTTGTATTATTATCATCAGAAGAGGATAACAGAGTATTTAGAGACATCCTATTATTAAACTCATCTGTGGACATTTCAATTTTGCTGTTGATAATTTTGATAATTATCTTATCTGAATCTTTGTCTAGAAGAAGTTTTATATTACCGTAAAAAGTCTTTTTCTCTTTATGTTTTTTAATGATGGAGTCTTGGATGATTGAAAGTAAACATAAAATCGATTGACAAAGTTCATTTTCAAAATTAGATGTTGTAATAACTTTTTTTGGAATGTTGTTTGTAATTTTAATTTTGCGTGAATTTAATTGAGGAGACATTAATTCAATGGATCTTAAACACGCCTCATTTGTATTAAAAGTTGTTCTTGACAAACTATTTTCAAAAATATGTTCAAAGTTGTGAATCATATTGGTGATTTTTTCCAAAGTAGAATGAATTTTAGAGACGCTTTTTTCTACATCCACATGCTCAAGTTCTTCTAGTTCAGATTTTAATTCAATATTTATAATAGATGTGGCAATAATATTTAAGGGTTGCTTCCATTGATGTGAAATAATACCAAGCATTTCTCCTTTTATCACAGCTTGAGAATATTGAGTGATGAATTCATCTATATTAGTAAGTTTATGGTGCATCTTATGTAATGTATTGTAAAAATTTAATTTTGATATGAGTTGATTAATTTCTGTTGGTTTGTTAAGATAATCAATATCTCCTATATTATAACCCAACTTTTGGAAAAAACTTTGGTTAAAATTCTCAATTAAAAAAAGTATTTGTAAATTTTCAAAGTTACTTTCATTTTTAATTTTGGAGTATAGTTTTAATATATTTTCTTTTGTGGTATCTACAATGAGTAAATCTGGTTTTGTAAATAATATCTCATGAATAATAGTTGAGGCATCATAACTTTGGTTTATATGTAATCCATTAGTATATGCTTCGATGTCTTTTTTTAAATTAGAATTATTTGAAAAAATTGTAACATGCATATTCACTCCAAAATAAATAAAACTTTTGCTAATTAAATGTAACAAAATAAAGTGGCAAAATTGTGTTTTTATTATTATTGTGATATTATTTTTGTATATTTACATCAATTGTGCCTTGCATATAAAAATCAAAGTGATTTTAAATAAATTGAAATTTAGGACATATTCATGACCAGTATAAAAGAACTTGCTAAGTTATTAAAAGAAGTATCAATATTATATGTTGAAGATGAAGATGAAATAAGAGAAGAAGTGGCTCAAGTTCTGTCTTTATTATCAAATAGAGTAATCACAGCATCTGATGGAGAAGAAGCTTTTAAAATATTTTCTGAGTTAAAACCACAGATTATTATAACAGATATAGAAATGCCAAGAACAAATGGAATTGAATTTGCGCGACTTGTTCGAGAAAAAGATTTACAGGTTCCTATTATCATGTTTACGGCTTATACTAATAAAGAGTATCTATTACCAGCTGCGAATCTAAATATACAAGCTTATTTAGTGAAACCTTTAGAATCTAAAAGTTTACGAGAAGCTTTGTATAATGTTGTTGAGTTATTACAACTTACTGCAAATTTAACCTATCATATTTCTAGTGAATTAATTTATGATAAGGTCAATGGTATTTTTGTGTATCAAGAGAAAGATACTATTAAATTGAATAAAAAAGAAAAGAACTTAATGGATTTACTCATTGGAAATAAAGATAGAGTGATTACTTATGATGAAATTGAAAACTATGTATGGAAAGATTTTGATGAAGTAATGACCAGTATGGCATTAAGAACAATAATTAAAAACCTAAGACGAAAAACACCTATAGACTTTTTAGAAAATATCTCTGGGCAAGGTTATCGTTTAAACGTATGCGAGTAGTCACCACATTTTAATGTGGTGAGGGAAAAGGACTTAGTTAACTTCTAAGTACTCATCTCCAAAATAAAATCTATTATCAATTCCGATTGCTTTATCTTTTTCGTCAAATGAAAATTCATAAATTTTATCATTTTTGAAATCTTCATCTATTTGTATTAAAAATCCTTGAGATTCAAGTGCATACAATGAAGTTCCGAATGCTAAAGCGTAAAATCTAGCAAATTTGTATTTCTTTTTTGCTATTTCATTTAGATTGATATCTAGCTTAATTAACTGTCCATCAATGGTTGCTAAATAGATATCGTTATTATGTACTGTCACATCTCTAATTTCGTAATCTTTAATATTCAAATCATTTGTACCTACAACAACTATTTTATTTGAAGTAGCTGTAATTAAAGTGTCATTTATTACACTTAGGTAAATAATATTATTGAATGTTCCATTTGCATCAACAACGATAGTTTTAACAATTTTGTTTTGCTTTAAACTTACAACAAGTACTCTTCCATTTAAGGTTGGAAATAAAACAATATTGGTTAAAAATACTGGGTTAGTAATACGAACATCGTTTGCTAATGATTCTGGTAAGTACTCTTTTAACATATATTTATTTCTTTTTATGTCATAAAGAGCAAATGAATTATCACTATAAATCATTGCTAGTGTTGAACCTTTTAATGTTGCAGCAACCACAATGCCACCAACTTCAATGTTTTGTTCACCAATGATGATTTTACTTTTATTATCACTTGCAATCACACCATTTTTACTTCCATTGATAAATTCATATCCTTCAGGAAGTTTGTATGTAGATATTTTGTCTTTTGTAATTACTTGCCCATTAGATAGTGTTGCACCACTTCTATTAAATCCAATAATGCTAGCAGGCATATTTTTTGGATTTTGAGAGTAGTCACCATCTGTATTTTCAGGTTCGAAGTATTTTTTATCTGCACAGCCTGTTATTAAAAACAAGGCAATTGCAATAATTGATAATATTTTCATAGTTAGTCCATTATTTTGTTAATAAGTAATGATTTAATAAAACAACCAAATCATTCACTCTTGAATTTTTTGGAATTAGTTTTAAAGTCTCTTTTGCATCTACATATTCTGCATTATTTGCTAAAATAAGTGCTTTATTAAATAGTGCAAATTCTTTTAACAAGAAATCATTTTGTTGAGAAAGTGAACTGAGTTTTTCAATATTTTCTGCTTTTACTGCTTGTGAATACTGTGCCAAATCTTTTAGAAATGTGATATTGATTTCAACTGACTTGTTCTCTTTTTTTGCTTTTAAGTATTTAGCAACTTCAAATAATTGTTTATTTGTATTCTCTAATATTTCTAGAGATGCCTTATCATTATTATCTATTAAAAACTTGTTAAATGCAATATTAGATTCTTTTTTATTAGATGCATTTGTATAGTTATTAAAAGTGATTCCACCAATAGCTAAAACGGCAACAGCAACAACACCAATAACAATAACTTTATTTTTTTTGTAAAATCTTTCTATTTTAACAAAACCCTCTAGAAACTTCTCTTCAGAGTTAAGTTCTTCTTTTACAAATTCCACATTTTCTTTTAAACTCATATTAATTAACCTTATAAAAAATTAACTGTTATACTACTAGAATTTTTATAAAATCTTACTTTTATAAAATATTGAATATAATACTGCCTTAATATAATTATTACAAAAGGGTTGAATATGAGAAAAATTTTATTAATTTCAATGCTGTCATTACTTTTTATTCAAAATGCTCAAGCTAAAACTTCAAAAGAAGAATTGGCTAAAACTAGATTTGAATCACTTTCAAAATTAACACAAGTAATTGGTACAGTTGAGAAATACTATGTGGATGATATTAAATTAGAAGAAATCGTAAATAAAGCCTTAAAAGGTTTAATGCAAGAATTAGATGCTCACTCAACATATATGGATAGAAAATATTTTAAAGAGATGAAAATTCAAACTGCGGGTGAATTTGGTGGATTAGGAATTACTGTTGGATTAAGAGATGGAGCTTTAACTATTATTTCTCCCATAGATGATACCCCAGCATTTAAAGCAGGGGTTAAAGCTGGAGATATTATTTTGAAAATTGACAATATCTCAACACTTAATATGTCCCTGGATGAAGCAGTTGGTCATATGCGTGGTAAACCTAAAACTTCTATTTTATTAACAGTAGTACGAAAAGGTGAAACCAAACCACTTAAGATTGAAATTATTAGAGACATTATAAAAATTCAATCTGTTTATTCAAAAACAATTAGCGATGATATTTTGTATCTTAGAGTTTCAAGCTTTGATAAAAAGGTTTCAAGAAATTTGACTAAAGCGATTACAGAACATGGAGATAAAAAAGGAATCATTTTAGATTTGAGAAACAATCCAGGTGGTTTACTTGATCAAGCTATTAACGTAACAGATATTTTTGTAGATGAGGGTGTAATTGTTTCTCAAAAAGGTAGAGATGCAGCTCAAGAAGAAAAATTTTATGCTAAAAGCTCAAGCACACTAACAAGAAAGCCTCTAATCGTTTTGGTTAATGGAGGAAGTGCAAGTGCCAGTGAAATTGTAGGTGGTGCTTTACAAGATCATAAACGTGCAGTAATCGTGGGGCAAAAAACATTTGGAAAAGGTTCTGTTCAAGTAGTGCTCCCAATTACAAAAGATAAAGGTGAAGGTATCAAGTTAACAATTGCTAAATACTATTTGCCAAGTGGTAGAACTATTCAAGCAACTGGAATTACTCCAGACATTATTTCTTATCCTGGAGAAGCTGTTTCTGAACCTGAGTCTACTTTTTCAATTAAAGAAGCTGATTTGAAGAAACACTTAGAAGGTGAATTGGAAAAAGTTGATGGAAAAGAAGAAGTAAAAAAAGTAGTAGATAACGGAATTAAAAAGAAAACTATTACTAAAGAAGAGTTGTTAAAAGACAATCAGCTTAAAACTGCTGTTGATATTTTAACAAGTTTAATAATAACAACTAAATAATACAGAGGAAAATGAATGAAAATAAGTGATATTGTAGCACTTGGACTTTGGCCACAATCAAAGAAAACTACATCTCAAAAAGGTATTTCGGAATTAGAAGAGTTAGGTTATAACCTATTTTATATTGGTAAAAATGCAGATCTTTATACATGTCCAGGAGCTGATCAAAAAGTACTACTGGTACGGAGTGATCGTTGTTCTGTATTTGATATTCCTTTAAATCTTGAAATTGATGGAAAAGGTATTTCTCAAACTGCCATTTCTAATAATGGTGCTCAATATGCAAAAGAAGCTGGTATTAGAACTGCTATTTTATCTGAGAAAATAGATGAATCTTTAAGTGTAGCTCCAAGATGTCAACTTATGGAATTATGTAAACCTTTAGAATCGGAAATTGATGGAGATGTTGTTCAATTTGAATTTATCTTTAGAAATTATCTTACAGGGTCTTTATTTGAAGCTTGCCAAAATGGAATCGATCCATATAGTTTAGAATTACCTACAAATTTAAAACAGTGGCACAAATTTGATACGCCACTTTTTACTCCAACTACAAAAGGTATTAAAGACGAGCCATTAAACGCTTCTAAAGTAAGAGAACTTTTCCCAGAGATAATTAGCAGTTTAGAAAAACTGTTTCAAGATTTTACTGCTTATGCTCAAGATAACGGAATTGTTGTTGTTGATACAAAGTTTGAAATATTTATGAGTGCCAATGGACAATGGGTTCTAGGTGATGAAGTATTAACTCCTGAGAGTTCAAGATTTATTACATGTGAAAATTTTGATGCTGCAAATTACATTTCGATGGATAAACAAATTCTTCGTGATTTCGGTAAAAAGAATAACTGGAAAGAAAAATCAAAAGAATTAAAAGCTGGTGAAAAGTTAGATGTTGAAGTTCCAGATTCTATTAAAAGTACAATATTAAATGGATATACAACAATTCTTAATAGTTTAAGTAAATAGTTTTAAAGGAGAGTACTTCTTGTACTCTTTTAATCAAAACTGCTAAAGGTGGTTTTAGATATAATCGCAAAAATATAAATAGAAGGTAATAAATGAAAGCAATTGTAAACGTGGCATTGAAAAAAGGTGTTTTAGATGATCAAGGTAAAGCAACTCATCATGCTTTAGATACATTGGGATTTAAAGAAGTTGTGACTGATGTTCGAATTGGGAAACAAATTATTATGGAATTAAATTGTGACTCTAAAGACAGCGCACGTGAAGAAGCGATTAAAATGTGTGAAAAACTTCTTGCTAATACAGTTATTGAAGATTACGAAATTGAAATTATAGGTTAATGTTATGAATGTAACAGTATTACAATTTCCAGGAACCAACTGCGAATATGATGCACAATATGCTTTCGAAAAACTTGGTGCAAATGTTACACTTGTATGGCATAAAGAAACAAATCTACCTGAAAATACGGATTTAGTTGTAATCCCTGGTGGGTTTTCTTATGGAGATTATCTGAGATCAGGAGCAATTGCTAGATTTGCACCTATAATGGAAACAGTAAGTGCTTATGCAAAGGCTGGTGGTAACGTATTAGGAATCTGTAATGGTTTTCAAATTTTATTGGAAGCTGGACTATTACCAGGTGCCATGAAAAGAAATGATACTTTACATTTTATTTCCAAGTATAATCATTTGAAAATTATTAACAACGACAATGAATTTTTAAAACAATTAGAAGAGGGTGATATTGTTAATATCCCTGTAGCCCATCATGATGGTAACTATTTTATCGATGAAGCTGGATTACAGGACTTGAAAGACAATGATCAAATACTACTAAAGTATTGTGATGAAAAAGGTAATATTGAAAGTTTAAATGGAAGTGTTGCTCAAATTGCAGGAATTTCAAATAAAGAAAAAAATGTGTTTGGTCTTATGCCTCACCCAGAACGTGCAATTGAAACACTACTCGGTGGTGATGATGGTGTTAAAATGTTTCAAGGTTTTTTTAATAAATAGTCAATTTTAAGTAAAGCAGCATAACTGCTTTGCTTAAATTAATAATAGGTTATAAATGAAATATCTGCTTTTATCTATTTTCTTTTTCCAATTTTTATTATCTTCTTCAAATCCTCCATTAGATGAAAGCAAATTTTTTAAACAACAATCGGAAATACAAGCTATTATTGATGAACAATTTCCTCCTAGTAAAGAAGTACTAACTGGCATTGAAGAGATTGATGAAGAAGATTCCTTCTTAAGTGAAATCTTGGATAATGAAGCTGCCCAATATTTAGATGCTATAACTACACTAGAAGTTGCAATACCAATTGACCATTTCGAAAAAGCGGAAATAGATGCTATATTTTTGGAAAAAGAACAATCACAGAGCCTTTATTCCTCTTATGAAAAATCTCCAAAAATAATATTTAAAAATCAAAGATTTAAGATATCACTTAAAACCACAATTACAACGGACGAATTTGATAAAATAGAGACAAGATTTATCAATCATGAAAATGTTAGTATACTTAATCCCGATAATGAATGGAGTTACGGTAATAAGAATAATTTTTATAATACTTATTTTTTCAAAGTGAAATCTTCAAGTTTTATCATGCCTAGTATTCAGGTACTAATGTATAAAAATGGAAAGATATTTGAAATCGTTACTTTAAAAGCGAAAAAAATTACCTATACAGATGTTGCAGAAGATAACGAAAACTTTTCTAATGTCATTGCTAAAAATTTAGAAATTATTACACATAAAACCAAACAATATACAAATAATCAACTATTAACTATTTTAGAGTTAAAAGCAGAACAAGGAAATCTAGAAGATTTCAATTTAAAGAGTTTTAAAGAACAAGGTGTTAATTCCATTGAAGATAACTCCATAAATCAAACAGCTATTTATTATGCAATTATTCCAATATATACTAAAAGAATTTCTTTTGAATATTATAATAGTGAAATGAATAATTTTGTAAAAATTCAGTCTCAAGTTGTATTGAAAAATGAGCTGGTTAGTACTCAAACAGATTTAAATCCCAACAACAGTAATATTTTGTTGTACAAAAAAATACTTTTTGGGTCTTTTG
>MAAG01000042.1:0-8346 GCA_002163065.1 Arcobacter sp. 31_11_sub10_T18 | reverse complement strand
TTTATATAATTTACCAAATGAAGTGCTTAAGGTAAAAAAGAATAGTAACATTTATATATTACCCACAAATAATTCTACTGTATTTTATAAGTTAGATAAAATACAGAAAGTAGAAATATTGAATAAAAAGGATGATTTTTTAAAAATATTTTTTAAAAAATCAAATACGCAGAAAGAAATCATTGGATGGATAAAGGAAAATAATATTGTCAAAAATTAGAGGATATCTTATTTTAATTCAGTTTTCAATTACGGTTGCTATTACAATAGCCTTAATGTATATATTTAAAAAACATCAACACAAAATTATAAAATTTTGGATGAAAATTGAAATTGCCTTACTTGGTATTACTTTAGAAGAAACGGGTAGTCTTGACACAAGTTGTGATATGGTAATGATGAATCATCAGTCTTTAATTGATATTATTATTATAGAACATATTCATGAAAAACATCTTGCATGGGTTGCAAAAAAAGAAATTGCAGATTTATTTCTTTTTGGACATATTATTAAAGCACCCAAAATGATTTCTATTGATAGAGAAGATAAGTCTGGAATTGTCACTTTGTTAAAAGAGACCAAAGATAGACTCTCAAAAGGTCGTCCAATTGCAATTTTTCCTGAGGGTACACGAAGTAATGGTCGAAAAATTTCAAAGTTTAAGTTTGGCGCTAAAATGGTCGCAGATAGGCACAAATTAAAAGTTCAACCTATTGTTTTGGTCAATACGAGAAGTATTTTAGACTCAAAAACATTAAAAGCAACTCCTGGTGTTGTAAAAATAATTTATCTTGATCCAGTTCAAGCTGATAAAAAAAGTGACTGGTTAAAAGAAAGTGAAAACAAAATGCGTGAGATTTTAGAGAGAGAATTGGACACATGACTTTAAGTTGGCAGACAATTTTGGCTGTAGGTTGTGGTGGATTCTTGGGAGCAATTGCAAGGGTTTATCTTAATTTTACAATAACAAAAATGTTGCCACATGAATTTCCTTTTGGAATATTAACAGTAAATGTATTGGGTAGTTTTCTCATTGGCATTTTATTCGCTATTTTTATTCACTACAATATTAATGAAAGCCTAAAATCTTTTTTAAGCGCTGGTTTTTTAGGCGCATTAACCACATATTCAACCTTTGCAATTGAGAGTTTCTTTTTATTGCAAACTTCATTCTTTTTGGGTGTTTCTAATATGGCATTCAATTTATTTGGATCAATATTAGCTGCTGGAAGTGGATACAAGTTAATATTTTATTTCATAAAATGAAATATTAACTTTTCCCAAATACATACCTTAAGTTTAAATTTTAAATTTAAGCGTTAAGAAGATATAATCTAAGAAAATAAATAAGATATATTAGGAGATAATATGGGAATGCCTGGTGGAATGGAATGGATATTAATCGCATTTGTGGTGTTATTATTATTTGGAGGAAAGAAAATTCCTGAGCTTGCTAAGGGATTAGGAAGTGGAATTAAAAACTTTAAAAAAGCTATTAAAGATGATGAAGAAGTAACTGAAGTTAAAAAAACCGATAGTTCAGAAAAAATTGTAGATAACAAAACTGAAGCAAAAGCTGAAGATGTTAATGATACTACGAAAAATGTTTAGGAATAAATTAATTGCAAAATATTGTTAAAAAACACATAGAAGATATATTAAAACGTAATGTTGTTTTAGAAAAACCAAAAGACATATCATTGGGACATTATGCAACACCACTTGCATTTTCCTTGGCGAAAGAATTAAGAAAATCACCAATTATTATTGCTGAAGACTTAGCTACACAGTTTGAAAATGTAGAAATATTTGAATCAGTACAAGCTATCAAGGGTTTTTTAAACTTCAAACTTTCAAGTAAATTTATTGAAAAACTTGCTGATGTTGCTTTGCAAAACCAAATGGACTTTTGTAAAAGAGAGAACCAAAATACTAATATATTATTAGAGTACGTTAGTGCGAATCCTACAGGACCTCTTCATATCGGTCATGCTCGTGGTGCTATATTGGGTGATACTTTAGCTCGAGTTGGTCGTCACTTGGGATATGATATTCATAAAGAATATTATATCAATGATGCTGGATCTCAAATGGACTTATTGGGATTATCTGTTTGTTTAGCTGCACGAGAATTTATTTATGCAGAAACAGTGCAATACCCAGAAACTTATTACAGAGGTGATTATCTACTTGATATTGCAAAAGCAGTGATTGAGAAGTTTGGTAAAGATATTATTTTTGATGACTCAAGATATCGTGAAGTTGCAACTTTTTCAAAAGATTTGGTCTTGGATATTATTGTTAATGATTTGAGAAATATTGGAATTGAATTTGATAATTTTGTAAGTGAGTCTGCTTTATATTCTAACTGGGAAAGCACTAAAAAAATCCTAGAAGATAATGGATCTTTATACACAAAAGACAAAAAGATTTGGATTAAATCAACTGAGCTTGGTGATGATGTGGATAGAGTTGTTGTTCGTGAAAATGGAATTCCAACTTACTTAGCAGGTGATATTATTTATCATAAAGATAAGTTTGACCGTAAATATGATAATTGTATCAATATTTGGGGTGCAGATCACCATGGGTATATTACAAGAGTAAAAGCAGCCATAAAATTTACTGGATTTAACCCTGATAAATTAGAGGTGATTTTATCTCAAATGGTTTCTCTCCTTAGAGGTGGTGAGCCATATAAAATGAGTAAACGTGCTGGAAATGTAATTTTATTTTCTGATATTGCAGAAGAGATTGGATCTGATGCTTTACGATTCATTTTCTTAACGAAAAAAAGTGATACGCATTTAGAATTTGATTTGGATCGACTGAAAAATCACGATTCCTCAAATCCAATTTTTTATATTAATTATGCCCATGCCCGAATTAACCAAGTATTTAAAAAAGCAGAAGTGAAAATGACTGATGCTGTTAATTATAAATTAGAAAATATGAATGATGATGTAATTAATTTGGTTTATGAATCTTTATTATTGGAAGCAATTCTTGAAGAAGCTTTTTCTAAAAGAGACATGCAAAAAGTCACTGATTATTTATATACTTTAAGTGCATCAATGCATAAGTTTTATAATAATTATAAAATAGTGGGAAGTGAAAATCAAGACAGTATTTTGAAAGCTTTAACTATGGTTTCTTTATCTATAAGAACAGGTTTAAGACTATTGGGAATTACTGCAAAGGATACAATGTAATGAAATGGTTTTTGATAATATTAACTATAGTTGTGGGGTATGCCATTTATACTGGAAATATGGGTGGAGCGAAAAGTGCTACGTCTAATTACCAAAAAGTATTATTGGGTAATAAAGATAAATAAGAAGAAATAGTTTAAAACTATTTCTTCCCTAGTTCACTTAAGAATTCTTCAATATTGTATTTCTTTCTATGAGATTCAGTCATTAAGTGAATTAAAGTATCCCCTAAATCTACAATAGTCCAATCTTCATTTTCTTCAACTCTTACAAACTCTTCACCTAAAGGTTTTAACCCTTCTTTTAAATAATTTAAAAGTGAAAAACCATGTTTTGAATTTAATGTTGTTGCAATTACAACTGTATCAACAATATAATCTTGACCTTTTAATTCAATGATTTCAATATTTTCAGCTTTTTTATCATCTAATATTCTTTTTATTTCTGTTATTCTATTTTTCAAAGTTCTTTTGCCTTTATTTTTTTTGCCAAAATTTTTTGACATCTTCTTGTATTATGTGTGGAATAAAGTTTATATCTAAAGTATCTCGTAGTTTTGTTGAGCTTATATCTACGTTTACATTTAAAGACTGTATTTTAGCATAATTCTTATTTAAAAAACCATTTCTGCTCGCAACAACAAAAGTAACCAAGTTATTTAATTCTTCAAAACTATGCCATAGATGTAATTTTTCCAAATTGTCCGTACCAATAATTAAGTAAATTTGGCTTGGATTATATTTTTTTTGTAAGTATTTTACAGTTTGAATTGAATACACTGCTTCATTTTGTAAAATTTCAAAATCATCAACAAGAATATTACTTTCATTCAAAAAAACTTTTTTTAATAAAGTCAGACGATTTTTTGCACTTAAGAATGTCTGTTTTTTAAATGGATTTAAGAAATTTGGAACAACAATTAACTGTTGAATATCTAATTCATTTATAGCTTGCATAGCTATAGTTTCATGTCCAATATGTGGGGGATCGAAACTTCCACCAAAGATTGCTATTTTCACTAAAATTCACCTCTTTTAACAATTATTATAGCAACTTTTGGATAAAATATCTCAAAATTTTAGATAATAAAAAGGTAAACAATGGCTTTAAAAGTTGCAATCAACGGTTTTGGAAGAATTGGAAGATGTGTTGCAAGAATAATTGAACAAAGAGATGATGTTGAATTAGTAGCAGTAAATGATACTTCAAGTGTAGATATGCTTGAATACTTAGTAAAATATGACACGGTTCATGGAACTTTTGAGGGTGATGTTAAAGTAACAGATGGTTACTTACACATGGGAAATATTAAAGCAAAACTATTTAGTACAAGAGATGCTAATGAACTAAACTTTTCTGATTTTGGTGCAAAAGTTGTTTTAGAATGTACAGGTGCATTTTTGACTCAAAAGTCTGCTCAAGTTTATATTGATAAGGGTGCTAAAAAAGTTGTTATGAGCGCACCTGCTAAAGATGATACTCCAACATTTGTATTGGGTGTTAATGAAGAAGAATACAATGGTGAACTAATTGTTTCAAATGCTTCTTGTACAACAAACTGTCTAGGTCCAGTTGCTAAGATTATTGATGATGCTTTTGGGATTGAAAAAGGTTTGATGACGACTATTCATTCTTATACTAATGATCAAAATATTTTAGATGTAAAACACAGCAAAGATAAAAGAAGAGCTAGGGCAGGTGCTGCAAATATGATTCCTACAACTACGGGTGCAGCTAAAGCTATGAAACTTATTATGCCTCAACTTGATGGAAAGATTCATGGACAAAGTGTACGAGTGCCCACACCAAATGTTTCAATGGTAGATTTAAATGTTGTGGTTAAAAAAGACACAACAAAAGAAGAATTAAATGCTCTTTTTGAATCTAAATCAAAAGAGCTTGCAGGAATTGTTGCAGTAGATAATGAGATGTTAGTTTCTTCAGATTTAGTAGGTAATACTAACTCAACTATTATTGCATCTGATTTAACACAAGTAGTTGCTGGAAATATGATTAAGATCATGACATGGTACGACAATGAGTGGGGTTATTCTTCAAGATTAATTGACATGGCTCTATTTGTTTCAAAAAAATAGGGAACTCAATGAAACTTCAAGAGATTAAAGATTTAAATATAACAGGTAAAAAAATATTAATCAGATGTGATTTTAATGTACCCATGGATGAGTACAGCAACATTACTGATGATAGAAGAATACGAGAAGCCTTAAGTACAATTAGATACTGTATTGATAGAGATTGTTCTGTGATCTTGGCTTCACATTTTGGTCGACCAAAAGAAATTTTTGAAGACAAGTTTTCTCTTCTTCCTGTTGCAAAAAGATTACATACTCTTTTAAAACAAGAGATCATAATGGCAAAAAATGTTATTCAAGATGATACCTTGGAAATTGCAAAAAATCTTAAAGCAGGAGAAATTCTGCTTCTGGAAAACCTTCGATATAACAAGGGTGAAGTAGAAAATGATGAAGAATTATCTAAAAAACTAGCATCAATGGCAGATATTTATATTAACGATGCTTTTGGTGTTTCTCATAGAGCACATTCTTCTGTTGAAGGTATTACAAAGTATTTTGACAAAGATTCAAAAGCTGCAGGCTTTTTATTGGCAAAAGAAATTAATTTTTTCCATAAAATCATACATGAACCCAAACGACCTTTTGTTGCTTTAATTGGAGGATCAAAAGTCTCTGGAAAATTACAAGCATTGTATAATCTTGTTTCTAAAGTTGATAAAATGATTATTGGTGGAGGAATGGCATTTACCTTTCTAAAGGCATTGGGTCATGATATTGGAAATTCTTTGGTTGAAGAAGATTTGGTACCAGAAGCTATAAAAATTATGGATGAAGCTAAAAAAAGAGGGGTGAAATTTTATTTACCTGTTGACGTTATTGCTGCTGAATCGTTTAGTAATGAAGCTTTTGCAAAACCAACCACCACTCAAGAGATACCAAGAGGATGGATGGGATTAGATATTGGACCAGCATCTGCTATGTTGTTTAGACAAGCTTTAGAAGATGCCCATACCATTCTTTGGAATGGACCAATGGGTGTATATGAAATGGAAAAATTTCAAAAAGGTAGTTCAAAAATTTCACACGCAGTAGCTTCTTCATATGCTACAACTATTGTGGGTGGTGGAGATACTGCTGATCTGGTGAGAGTAACTGGAGATGAAGACGATATGACATTTATTTCAACTGGAGGAGGAGCATCACTAGAACTTATTGAAGGTAAAATATTACCTGGTGTAAAAGCATTGGTTATTGAAAAATAAATTGGCAGTAGGGCAGTCAATTCTAAAATGAATAAAACAAGAAACAAAAAATAAAACAATTTATAGGAAAAAAAATGACAATTATTGCCGCTAATTTTAAAACAAACCATACAAGAAAATCAACAAAAGAATATTTAGAAACTGTAAGTACATTTATAGAAGATAACAAATTTGAAAATGAAATATATATTTTTCCAACAGCTACTTCATTAGATGAATACAAAACAGTTCCCAATATTAATGTTGGAGCACAAAATGCTTATCCTACACAAAAAGGATCTTTCACTGGAGAAATTGGAACAGAACAATTAGATGAATTTGATGTTAAAACGATTTTAATTGGACACAGTGAAAGACGACATGTTTTAGGTGAAACTCAAAAGTCAATTGCAAGTAAATATGAATATTACTCAAACTTGGGATATAAGATTATTTACTGTATTGGTGAACCATTAGAAGTAAAAGAAGCTGGATTAGATCAAACACTAACTTATGTTTGGGAACAATTTGAAGGTATAGATGTAAATTATGATAATCTAATTTTAGCGTATGAACCTGTATGGGCAATTGGTACTGGGGTAACTGCAACTACATCAGATATCTCAAATGTACATAATGCCATTAAGGAAAAAATTGATAAACCACTATTATATGGTGGTAGTGTTAAAGTAAATAATATAAAAGAGATATTAAATGTACCCAATGTTGATGGTGCATTAATTGGAACAGCCAGCTGGAATGCAGTTGATTTTTGTGAAATAATTAAAATATCTAACAATTTATAATAAATAAGGAGTTTTCGATGATAATGAAGGGCAAAAAAGGTGTAATTTTAGGTGTTGCAAATAACAAGTCTATTGCTTATGGTATTGCTAAAGCTTGTGCAGAACAAGGTGCAGAAATTGCATTTACATATTTAAATGATTCTTTAAAAAAGAGAGTGGTTCCAATTGCTGAAGAATTTGGAAGTTCAAATTTTGTTTATCCATGTGATGTAAGTAATCCTGATGAAATTAAAGCTCTTAAAGAGTCTTTAGAAAAAGATATGGGACAAATTGACTTTATCGTACACTCAATTGCCTTTGCTCCAAAAGATGGTTTAACTGGAAGATTTTATGATATTCCTAAAGCATCATTTGATATTGCCATGGATGTATCAGTTTACTCACTAATTGAAGTTGTTCGTGAGTTAAAACCAATTATGAGTGAGAATGCATCTGTATTAACTTTAACTTATTATGGTGGAGCGAAATATATTCCTAATTATAATTTAATGGGTGTAGCAAAAGCTGCTTTAGAAATGACAACGAAGTACTTGGCTGAAGATTTAGGGAAAGATGGAATTAGAGTAAATGCTATTTCTGCTGGACCTATTAAAACATTAGCTGCTGCTGGAATTGGTGAGTTCAGATTTATGCTTAAATGGAACGAAGCCCATGCTCCATTAAAGAAAAATGTAACAACGACTGAAGTTGGAAACTCTGGAATGTATTTATTATCAGATTTAAGTTCAGCTGTTACGGGTGAAATTCATTATGTTGATTGTGGATATAACATTATGGGTATGCCAGCAACGACATTTGACGAGAATGGGAAACAAAAAATTGCATGGAACGGCGATAACTAAGAATAAAGCGTAATCTTTTTGTCAAACTCCGCGTTGTCAAGTAAATTTTGGATACTCACTTACTAGATGTAAGCTCCTATCCCAAATTTACTTTCCGCCTTGATTTTGACAAAAATTCCACACTTTATACTTAGTTATTATGTTGAAATTAATTAAGAAGTTTTAATTTTTAATTCACTGGAATTCTAAGTTAAGATTTTAAAAC
>MAAG01000014.1:1658-4021 GCA_002163065.1 Arcobacter sp. 31_11_sub10_T18 | reverse complement strand
GTTCTTATGATTCTATTTGGTGGGCGTGTGTGGGATTAAGTATACTTGCCGCTGTGATTCATATTGGAATGGATGATAAAAAAATAAAACACATATAAGACCTCTGAAAGAGGTTTTATTTATTTAAAGTAAATTTGGTTTTCCTATAAAATATCCTTGAAACATATCTATTCCCATTTTTTTTAGTAGGTCAAATATCTCTTTACAATGTACGTATTCAGCAATGATTTTAATCTTTAACTCATGTGCAATCTTCAAAATACCATCTACAACTATTTTTGCATCGATATCCGTGTCAATATTTTTTATTAAAGAACCATCTAGTTTTAAATAATTTGGTTTTATTTTTAATAGATGCATAAAGCTAGAATATCCAGACCCAAAATCATCGATTGCAATGTCAATGTTTTTATCTTTGAATTCATTGATAAAATCACTTAAAAGATCATAGTCATATATTTGTTTATCTTCAATTATCTCAAAACAAATTGGATTTACCTTTTTGAACAATTTAATTTGTTCTTTATGATATCTATCTACTAATTGTTTTAAGTTAAATAAAAACATTTCATTTTCTATGTCCAGTATAGAAATATTTATACTAAAGCTCACATCTTCATTTTCCATTTTTTCAAAAACTTTTTTAATCATAATTATTGAAAGGGCGTGATATTGGTACGTTTCTTTCGACTTATTCAAGAAACTATCAGGAGTTAGAATCTCTTCTTCACCTTTTGTATTGAATCGTTTTAATCTCATGAGTGCTTCATATTTGATAATGTTATTATCATCATCAACAATTTTTTGGTAAAAAGGAAAAATATTATCACTTAATATGGCTTGGGTAATAATATTTTCCCAATACATATTACTATCAAAAACATAAGCTGTACCAAATGTATTTTCTACTTTTTCAAGTGAATCATTAACAGATGTTT
The DNA here is from genome assembly GCA_002163065.1 of Arcobacter sp. 31_11_sub10_T18. Classification (GTDB taxonomy): domain Bacteria; phylum Campylobacterota; class Campylobacteria; order Campylobacterales; family Arcobacteraceae; genus MAAG01. The sequence continues at coordinate 3,083 of MAAG01000014.1, read as the reverse complement.
TCTCCTTTAAAATATTTTGAACCACTTCTGTGTTAAGTAGAAATTCTTTATCTTTTCGTTCTATTTTATAATAATCACTTTTAATACAATTTTCCATAATTTCTTCCCTTTATATTTTAAATTATTAAATAACTTTGACTCTATCGTAGAATTTTGAGCTTACATCTTAAAAGTATAATCAAATTTTTTTCTTATTACTTGATAATTAGTGCTATCTTTTGAATATAACATTATAGTAACATTATATAGTCATCATAATGTTTATAAATCATTTAAAAATAGTTGAAACAGGTTAGTTAGATATAAGTATTTCTAGATAGAAAGATATTAATATAGATTTAGTTTAATTTTTATAGTTCTCATCTATGATTTTTAATAGATAGTAAATGTTCACTATCTATTAAAAGCGGTATATCTTTTAATTATATTGATATATGTATTTTTAATTCTTGTGTGAGCTTAAAAGTTTTCCCACTCATCTTCAATCACTGCTGTACTGTTGATTGCTTTTTCATGTGTTCTTGAATCAGGTGCTCTTCTATTTTTTGCTGACTCACTCATATGAAAATTGGGTTTACGAATTTCCTCTTCCACCTTTGAAGTAGTGAGATTTTTAACTTTTACACTTTCTTTCCCATGAAATTGTTTTTCATTTGCACTTAGAACAACTAGTTTTGAAATATCATCGGTTTGTGTAGCTATATCATGAGTTTTATTTGAAATCATTGCATTCTCTTGGGTTTGCTGATCTAAAGTATTAATGGCATCATTGATTTGCTCAATTCCTATTTGTTGCTCTTTACTGGCTGTCTCCACATCTGAAAGTATTTCTATTGTTGAAGATATATTTTGATTTAGACCCAGATAACCACTAATCATTTTTTGAGATATTTTTTTACCATTGTTTGCTTTGCTTGTAGCATTTTCCACCAGTAATTTAATCTCATTTGCAGCTTCTGCACTTCTTGAAGCTAGATTTCTCACTTCTTGTGCGACGACTGCGAATCCTTTTCCAGCTTCTCCTGCCGTTGCTGCTTCAACAGCTGCATTTAGGGATAGTATATTTGTTTGAAAAGCAATTTTATCGATGACACTTATGGAATCATTTATGGCATTTACTTGTTCATTTATATCATTCATTGCCGTTGTTGTCTCTTTTGCCAAAGATTCGCCTTTACTAGCTGAAGAAGTAAGCTTACTTGCATAACCTGACATTTGTACTATGTTTTGAGTATTTTGTGCAATATTACTACTGATTTCTTCAATGGCTGCGGAGGTTTCTTCAATTGCAGATGCTGCTTCATTTGAATTTTTATTTAAGATTTCTACATTTTCAAGTAAAATATCACTACTCTTATCTAAGGTTAATCCATTTGATTTGTTTTCTATTAACATTTGTGTTATTGATTCACCTAAAGTATTAAT
>MAAG01000014.1:0-1584 GCA_002163065.1 Arcobacter sp. 31_11_sub10_T18 | reverse complement strand
ATTGCTCAAGAACATTTAAAACATCATCAATATTAGTCTCAATATTACTACCCATTTGATTTAACAAAGTAGTTAACTCTTGAAGGATAGGATTTGAACTACTAGTAGTAACTCTTTGACATAAGTCTCCTTGCTCAAATTCAGACAAGACTGTAATGGCATCATCAATCACTTTTCTATCTTCATCTATATTGGTTTGTGTTGTAGCAATATTTTGGTTAACTACCTTTGACATCATTCCAAATTCATCATTTGAGCTGCTATCAAGTAGTTTTACATCAGAGCTTTCTCTGTTTAGGTATTTGAAAAAAGCCAGTAGTCCTTCTTGAAAGCTTTCGATTTTTTGTTTAACTGCTTTTATGATTATTATTGCAAATATTATTGACAGTAGTAAAACAACCAGTGATATTATTTCAATGATTCGTAAAATTTCATGTTCATCTGTTTCTGCCTGCTGTGTTGAATGTTCTAATAATGCTGTCATTTGGTTCATAAGTTTTCGGATGTTTTTATCCATAGACTCTAGCTGATTATGCAAAGTTTCTTTTTCATGTTCTATATTTTTTAAATTTCCAGTTTCTAAATCATGTTCAAATTCTTTTAAACTATGCTCAAATTGGGTTTGTTGATGTTCAAGTTCTATTAATTCTTCTAAAAATAGTGAATAGGTGGCTTTTGTTTTTTCATCAGTATTATGTTCAATCGCTTTTTCAACTAATTTCTCTGCTTCTTTTATCGTATGGTCAGTTTCTTTTTCAAGTAGTGATATTTTATGTTCAATGTCTTTAAATTTTTGACTTTTTACATTTGAGCTGGCAATAATGAGTTCATATGTTAAAATTTCTTCTTCCAAGATGTCTTTTTCCAACTCAGTTATAAGCGTATTTATTGGAATTTGATACTCAGCAATTTCTTCTATTTCTGCACCAATTTTATTTAATCCTAAATACGCTGAAGTTGATATTATCATCATCCCCAAAATTGCAAATGATATCGCAGCTATTATTTTAGTAGTTAACTTCATATTTTTGAACATATTTTTTACCAGCCTTTTTTAATGAAAATCTTTAAAATTATAATTTGACATATAATTGGAAGATTATAATGACATTAAGTTCAAAATACTTGATAATTTGTGCTATTTTTCAAAAAATAACATTATTACGTCATTATGTTAGATAATAATGTTATAGTTTAACTTTATAGCTAAAATGTAACCATTTGTTACATTTATTAAGCAATTAATTAAATATCAATAATATTTTTAAGAATAAATTAATATGACTACTTCTTTAAAATGATAAATCTAGGAATAAATAAATATGCAGAAACATTTAGAAATGATACAAGATTTGGTGGATAAAATTGAAAAAGATGTGAGTTATGATGTCAATATCCTTTCTTTATCAAATTCCTTTGACATTTCACCTTGGCATTTTCAACGATTGTTTAAAAGTATTGTGGGAGATTCCTTAGGCAGTTATACAAGAGGAAGAAGATTATCTTTAGCAGCAACTATGTTACAAACTACGAAGTTAAGTATTGTCGATATTGCATTTGAGGTGGGTTTTAATTCCCATGAAT
>MAAG01000104.1 GCA_002163065.1 Arcobacter sp. 31_11_sub10_T18 | reverse complement strand
CATCTAATGGTTAGGATTTTGGATTTTCATTCCAACCATAGGGGTTCGAATCCCCTAGGGATCACCATTTAAAACTTAGGTTTTAAATACAGTGACATCTTTATACTTCAAGTATAAAGTATTAATGTAGTGCGGTTGTAGTTTAGTTGGTTAGAACGCCTGCCTGTCACGCAGGAGGTCGCGAGTTCGAGTCTCGTCAACCGCGCCACTACTTATTACTTTTTAACACACAATATAACACCCTATTTCACAAATACACTTTCCAAGATACTTTTTAAAGAAATTCGGATATGCTTTTTATTCAAATTACTAGGATAACAATATATGATTAAAACAAAAAGTATTTATCAACTAATCGTATACAGTATAGTATTTGTTATTGTTTTAATTTCATTTTTTACTTTTATTATTATCAACAATGCTTTTGACGAATTTCAAGAAAAAATCACAATTATAAAAAAAGACAATTTAAAAAAACAAAAAGATACAATAAAAAATGAGATAAATACTATTCTAGCTTTTATTAAATACTCTCACGAAAAATATCAAGATACTAAAACACTAAAAGAAATACAAACAGATATATTAATTGCCTTATATGAAATGAGAAACAAAGAAAATATCAACGAATATATTTTTATATACAAATATGATGGTACCAGAGTATATTATCCAAGTGAAGGTGAGACCATTGGAGATATGTTTTATGATTTAACTGACTCAAATGGAATTAAAATTGTTCAAGAACTCATAGATATTTCTCGTAGAGATATTGGAGGTTTTGTTGAGTATATTTGGTATAAACCAAAAAGAAAAAAAACAGCTCCTAAAATTTCTTATGCTAAAGCATATGCCCCTTGGGGATGGACAATTGGAAAAGGTGTTTATCTTGATGCCATTGATAAAATCGTAAAAGAGAAACGATTAGAATATGATGAAAAAATATCAAACTATGTTTTGCAAATTATTTCAATGACTATTCTTTTATTACTTTATAGTATATTTATTTACAAAAATGCAACCATATTAATTGCCAATGAAGTGAGAGAAATCGGAAACTATTTTATAGAATCTCAAAAAAAAGATAAACCAATAAATCAAAACAAAATTTTATTTTCTGAATTTAGAACAATTGTTAAGTACGCCAATGATGCAATGACAAACATAAAATATAAATCAGAAGTATTGGAAGACTTAAATAAAAACCTTGAAAAAAAAGTGCAAGACAAAACCCAAGAGTTGACTCAACTTTTGGATGCTCAAAAGGAATTTTTAAAAAAAGCCATTCATGAAATCAATACACCCATAAGTATCATTCAAACCAATATTGATTTATTAAGAATGAATAATTTTCATAATAAGTATATCACCAATATTGAATCAGGTTCTAAAATTATTAATAATATATTTGACGATTTGAGTTTTATGATTAAAAAAAACAGAGTAGAATATAACAAAACTAATATTGATTTTTCAAACTATTTAAAAGGAAGAATAGAGTTTTTTGATGAAATTGCACAATCAAACACACTGTTTTTTGTAACCAATATTCAAGATAATATATTCCTAAATTTTAATATTACACATATGCAAAGAATCATAGACAATAATTTATCCAATGCAATGAAATATTCATTCAAGGAATCGCCTATTTTTATCAAGTTGACTAGAGATAAAGAAATCATCACATTTCAAGTAAAAACATACTCAAAACAAATATCCAGCACCCATAAGATTTTTGATGACTTCTACCGCGAAAATAAAGCCAGAGGGGGATTTGGAATTGGTCTTAAAATTGTAAAAGACATATGTGATGAAAATTTGGTTAAAATAGAATTAACTTCAGATGAAGAAGAAACAAAATTTATATATAGGTTTAATACGAATGAAAATACTACTACTTGAAGATGAAATGATGTTAAATAATGCTATTGCAGAGTATTTAACAAATATAGGTCATATAGTTGAAAGTTTTACAGATGGGCAAGAAGTAACTGATGCTGTTGATGACAGTTATGACTTATTAATTCTTGATATAAATGTACCCAATAAAGATGGCTTTGAAATACTACAAGAGTTAAATGAAAAGAACTTATTTATTCCTACTATATATATTAGTGCTCTAGTTGACATAGAAGACATCACTAAAGCATATGAACTTGGTTGTAAAGAATACCTAAAAAAACCATTTCATCTGGAAGAATTGGGTATTAAAATCAACCAAATATTAAAAAAAGAAAAACAAATCACCTCTCACATAAAGTTTTCAAAAAACTATTCTTATTCTAAAACAGACATGACATTGTTTTTTAATAATGAACAACAACAACTTACTAAAAAACAATTAGAGATTATTCATATCTTAGCTTTAAATATCAATATGATAGTTGACTTTGAACGATTCAGAGTAGATATTTGGGATGGTGAGAATATTGATAATCCAACAATAAGAGCTGAAATATCAAGGCTAAAAAAATCTTTAAAAGAAGATTTTATTAAAAATATAAGAGGTCTTGGTTATAAAATTGATAGGTATTATTCAGTAAAATAATAAACTTTTACCTTTTTTAGCAACTCCCATTATTACGATACTTTGAAAAAAGTCAAAAGTTATCGAAAAAACACAAACTAATTTGAATCAATTAGAAACTACTTTTTTTCTCCAAAAAACGTCTATATGTTACAAAAGTAAACAAAGACATTTTAATTATTTAATGACATAAAGACCTAGTTTATAGTATTAGTTTAATTATTTATTACTTTATAAACTGAAAATAAAATAAATATGTAAAAAAAATGTAAATGCTATCTTTATGCTATTTAGACCCATTATACTTTCCATGTTACTTTATTAAACATGTCTCAATCCAGATACATGTTTACATAAAATCAAAAAGGAGAGAATATGAGTCCAGAAAAAGCTCAGGCTTATTGGAAAGAAAATATCAGTATGATCATAAAACTTTTAGTGGTATGGTTTGTTGTATCTTTTGGATGTGGTATCTTATTTATTAACGAACTGAATAATGTTGAAATCAGTGGTGTTAAATTAGGATTTTGGTTTGCACAACAAGGTGCAATTTATGTATTTGTTGCATTAATTTTTGTCTACGTTAAAGTTATGACAGGAATTGATGAAAAATACGGCGTTCATGAGTAAGGGGAATTAAAATATGGAATTACAATCATTAATTTACTTATTCGTTGGTGTTTCTTTTGCAGTATACATTGGTATTGCATTATGGGCAAAAGCGGGTTCAACTAAAGAATTTTACGTTGCAGGTGGTGGTGTTCATCCAGTTGCAAATGGTATGGCAACTGCGGCAGATTGGATGTCAGCAGCTTCATTTATCTCATTAGCAGGGATCATTTCATTCAAAGGTAGTGATGGTGGTGCTTATCTTATGGGTTGGACTGGTGGATACGTTCTACTAGCAATGCTTTTGGCTCCATACTTAAGAAAATTTGGAAAATTTACAGTTCCTGATTTTGTTGGTGACAGATATTACTCTGATGTTGCGAGAACGGTTGCAGTTGTTGCAGTTATTTTCGTATCGTTTACTTATGTTGCTGGTCAAATGAGAGGGGTTGGGATTGTTTTCTCAAGATTCTTACAAGTTGATGTAAATACTGGTGTTCTTATTGGTATGGGTATCGTTTTCTTCTATTCAGTACTTGGTGGAATGAAAGGTATTACATATACACAAGTTGCACAATACGTTGTAATGATTTTTGCATACATGATTCCTGCAATTTTCTTATCACTACAAGTGACTGATACATTCTTACCTCAAATGGGTATTTTTGCACAAACAACTTTCGCATTTAACGATGGAGTTAGAATTATTCCTGAAGGAACTTATTTACTTCATGCACTTGATATGGCTGTTTCTGACTTAGGTTTTAACGACTATACACAACCAGGTAGCACATGGAATACATTTATGCTTACTACAGCTTTAATGCTTGGTACTGCTGGACTTCCACACGTTATTGTTAGATTCTTTACAGTTCCTACTGTTAAAGATGCTAGAGTATCTGCTGGTTGGGCATTAGTATTTATTGCTATTATGTATACAACTATCTCTTCAGTTGCTGCATTTTCAAGAATTAACTTAATCAAAAACCTACAAAATGTTGAATATAAAGCATTTGTAGCTGGTGAATTATCACACGCTGATGGTACTCCAAATAATGGTAACTGGTTCAACACTTGGGAAAAAGGTGGACTAATTGCATGGACAGATAGAAATGGTGATGGTAAAATTCAATATGGTACAGCTAAAGCATTTGACGGTGCTAAAGGTAAACCAAAATTTGATGGAACTAAAACTGCTGAAGATGGTCATAGACTTTCTCTAAATGGTAAACCTGCAGCTGGTGAAGCTGAGTTAGCTAAAGGTAATGGAATTGCAAATGAGTTATACGTTGATAGAGATATCATGGTACTTGCGAATCCTGAAATTGCAAACTTACCTAACTGGGTAATCGCATTTATCGCAGCTGGTGGATTGGCAGCGGCATTATCAACAGCAGCTGGTCTGTTACTTGTTATTGCTTCATCAATTTCACATGACCTTATGGGTCAAGTTATCTACAAAGACAAAGAAACTGGTAAAACTACTCTTAATGAGAAATCAGAGTTAATGTATGCAAGACTTGCAGCGGTTGCTGCTATTTGTGTCGCCGGTTATCTAGGGATAAACCCTCCAGGTTTTGTTGCACAAGTTGTTGCTCTAGCATTTGGTATTGCTGCAGCTGCATTCTTCCCAACAATTATTCTTGGTGTATTTGATAAAAGAATGAACAAAGAGGGTGCTATCGCTGGTATTCTTGTTGGTCTTGTTACTACAGTTGGGTATGCAATATACTTTATCTGGGGTGGTGGAGTTCCAGCAGATTACTTCATGGGAATTGCACCAGCTAGTTTTGGTACTATTGGAACAATCCTACACTTAGTCGTAGCATTTGCAGTATCTAGAATGACTCCTGAACCTCCTCAACATATTCAAGATCTTGTTGAGCATATCAGAGTTCCTTCTGGTGCTGGTGAAGCGCACGATCACTAAAACACTTAAAAGTATACCTTCGGGTATGCTTTTTTGATTATATTCAAAAAACTTTAACCTCAAACGTCTTTTTATATTTTGCGCGAACTTATATAAAGAGTCTCGGGTTTAAAATATTATCCAATTTATTATCCTCTTAAAATTTTTTAAATATAATTAATCTATCAATATATACATAAGACACTTTACTTATTATTAGAAAAATATTATTTATTTTATTAAAGGGAATTAAATGAGTTTAAATGATCAAAAATCTTTTCTATCTAAAATTCACCCTTTTGAAATACTAACAAAACAGCAAATGGACAAATGTATCAAACATATGGATATCGCTTATTATCCAAAAAATACTATATTAATGTCAACACATGCCATTTCAGATCATTTTTTTATCATAATCAAAGGTAGTGTCCACGAATACGCTGCTAATGAACAACTGGTTATGGACTTTCACCCAGAAGACGCTTTTGATGCCAATGCACTTATTTACAATGAATGTAGAAGCACATTTGTAGCCAATGAAGACTTAATTTGTTACGAATTGGAAAAAAAAACTTTTTTAGATTTATTAAAAAACAATGAAGCATTTGGAAATTTCTTTTTAAATAATTTAGTCCATAAATTTAAAGTTCTTAAAGATAAAGAATATACCTCTGAGCTCTCATCATTTATGATTGCAAAAGTTGAAGATACTTTTATTCATAAAGCTTGTATAGTTGATGAAAATACCATATTACTGGATGCTATTGAAAAATCAATCAAATATAAAACCTCAAGTATTATTGTTAAAACCCACAGCAATGAATATGGTATTATCACAGATTCAACTTTAAAAATGAAAGTTTTACTTCAGGGTCGAGATTTAACAATACCTGTAAAAGAAATAGCTGTTTTCCCACTTCGAACAATTAATAAGGACGATTACTTATTTGAAGCCCTAACCCAACTTATAAAAAACAACATTAAAAGAATGGGTGTTGTTAATCTTGAAAACGAAATGATTGGAGTAATTGAACAAGTTGATATTTTATCTCATTTTGCAAACCACTCATATGTTGTAGATTCACAAATTAAAAAAGCCACTTCAATTGAAGACCTTAAAAATGCAAGTAAAGGTTTTATAAATATAATTTCTAATTTAAATGCAAAAGGGGTAAAAGTAAATCATATTTCAAACTTACTGGGACAGTTAAACAAAAAAGTATATCAAAAACTCTATGAACTGATTGTCCCAAACCATTTACAAAATGATGCTTGTTTTATTGTAATGGGGAGTGAAGGAAGAAATGAACAAATACTTAAAACCGATCAAGACAATGCCTTAGTTGTAAAAGATGGTGTTGATGTTCAACTATTTACTCCCTATATGAAAAAAATGACACAAACACTTATTGAGTTTGGTTATCCACCTTGCGAGGGAAATATTATGGTTACAAATCCATTTTGGTGTAAAAATGTATCTGAATATAAACTTGAAACCTGCAAATGGATTGAAGCTCCAGATATGCAAAACTACATGGATCTTGCAATATTTTTTGATGCTTATTCTGTTGCAGGAGTTAAAAGTTTACTCATCGAGCTTAAAGACTATTTATTTGAAAAGTTACATGATAAAGATATTTTCATGGCCTACTTTGCAAAAGCAACGTTGGCATTTGAGACTCCAAGTAAAATAGCAAATTTTTTAACTACTGTTAATGATATTGATATTAAAAAAGCAGGTGTTTTTCCTATTGTACAAGGAATTAGAAGTTTGGCTTTGAGAGAAAAAATACGAGAAACAAGAACAGTTAATAGAGTTAAGATTTTGGAACAGAAAAATATCTTATCATCTGAATTGGCCAATGAACTACTAGAAGCCTTCGACGTTTTAGGAACTGTTAGATTGAAATCACAACTTAAACAACTCAATAACGCAGATACTATCAATAACTCTGTAGATACTCATACTTTAAGTAAAATAGAGCGCGACTTGCTGAAAGATTCATTTAAAATTGTAATTAACTTTAAAAAATTTGTTAGCCATACTTTTCAAATAGATAAGATTTCATAATGTTTAAAGGTTTTTTTAAAAAATTAAAGCAAAAACAACTCTTAGATGACAACTTTAACTTTTTATTTGATTTGCCTCCATCAGAAGAATACGTTAGTCTAGATACAGAAACAACAGGGCTAAACCCAAAAAAAGATGAGATACTATCAATTGGGGCAGTTGTCATTAAAGAAAATAAAATTTTAATGCGAAAAACTTTTAATATCTTTGTCAAACCATCACATAAAGTTTCAGAGCAAAGTATAAAAATACATCATATTAGACCCATAGATTTAGAAAATGCTCAAGATCCTAAAACAGCCATTTTAGAATTATTAGAATTTATTGGAAGTAGACCAATAGTGGGTTATTATATTAAGTTTGACATTGCAATGATTAACAAATATACAAAAAAATTCATTGGCATAAAAATACCCAATGAATCCATAGAAGTATCATCAATGTATTACAAAACTAGACCAAAAAACTCAGAATACCAATTTGTAGATTTAAAATTTGACACCATTATGAAAACACTTGATATTCCCGTACTTGGGAAACATGATGCACTTAATGATGCAATAATGACTGCAATGATTTTTCTAAAAGTTAAAAAGTTAAAGTTAACAAACCAAACTTTTTATCCAAGATAGTTTTAAATATTAACTTGTAGGAGTAGTAATGAGTATTCAAGAATTTGCATCTTTTCTTTCACGTATACATCCTTTAGATACTTTATCCAGAGGTGATTTAGAAAACTTATCTCAAAATATTTCTATTAAAACTATTCAACAACATGAATGTATTCAATCCCAAGGAGATAGCCCAACTGAATTATATTTTGTAAAAGAAGGTCTCATTCAAGAAAGTTTTAATGATGAAGTTATCTGCGTTTATTCAAACCATGAATTTTTTGATCCCATTTCTTTGATAGAAAACTATTCAAAAAATAGTTTTTGTGCACTGGAAGTTACTATTTGTTATGTATTAGAAAGAAATGCTTTCATAGAATTATTACATGATCATAAAGAGTTAGAGAGTTATTTTTTTCAATCAATATCTACAAAATTAAATAACAATATCTCAAATCAAAAAAATGAAAACCTAACAAATATTATGTTATCAAAAGTTAAAGATGCACACGTACATAAGGCTATTTTAGAGGACTTTAACAGCTCCATTTATGATGCTGTTGCACTTATTAAAAAAGAACAAGTTCCAACTTTACTCTTAAAAGATGAAAAAAACAATATATTTATAGTAACCGATTCAGATTTTAGAGAAAAAGTAATTTTAAATAAAATGAGTTTTGAGGAGAGTGTTGGAAAAATCTCTTCATCAAATATCATATATATTAACGAAAATGAGTTTCTTTTTAATGCCTATTTACTCATGACCAAACACAGTATTAAAAGAGTCGTGGTAAAAAACGATGAAAACGAAATAGTTGGAATACTAGATCAAATCTCTCTTTCGCGTTTTTTTGCAAGTCAAACTTTTTCAGTCTCAAATGAAATTGAAAAATCTCAGAATTTATCTCAACTAAAAAATAGCTCCAAATCTCTACTTGACATCATCAAGTCTTTACATGAAAAAGGTGTCAAGACTACTTTTATCAGTAAGCTTGTTAACCAACTGAACAGAAAAATTATTGATAGAGTTATTAAACTTACAGCGCCAAAAAGATTACTGGGAAATTATTGTTTTATTGTCATGGGAAGTGAAGGTAGAGGTGAACAAATCATAAAAACTGACCAAGATAACGCTTTAATCATCAATGACAATTGTACACTAGACAAGAGAATAATCAATAATTATGCCCATGATTTAACTGAGATATTAGTTGATTTTGGATTTCCTCGATGTGATGGTAATATTATGGTCTCCAACTCTTACTGGTGTAGAAAGAAATCAGATTTCAAACAACAAATTCTAAGTTGGGTAACTCATAAAACAGGTGATGACTTTATGAATCTTGCAATTTTCTATGATGCCTTATGTGCATCAGGGGATATGAATTTATTAAACGAGTTAAAGGCTTATTTATTTGAAGTTTCTTCAAATTCTCAAACTTTTTATACTCATTTTACGAAAATTATTATGGATTTTGATATACCTCTTGGTTTTTTTAATGGTTTTGTCTATGCAAAAGACAAGGAACATCAAAACGAAATTAATATAAAAAAAGGTGGCATATTTATATTGGTTCAAAGTATAAGATCGTTAAGTTTGGAGCACAAAATTTATAGAACCAATACCATTAAAAGAATTATTGAACTAGAAAAGATTGGCGTATTAGAAACTGAATTTGCAGAAGAAATCAAAGAAGCGTTTAACTTCTTAAATATGATAAAACTAAATGCCCATTTGAATGATATCACCTTGGGTAAAGACGTAGATAATTTTATCAATCCAAAAAACTTAAGTAGTATGGAGAAAGATCTACTAAAAGATTCTTTTAAAATCATCAACAAGTTAAAGAAAAAATGCGAGCTTAGATATAGACTTAATTATGTCTAATAACAAAAACACTTATAACAATAAAGGATTATAAACATGTTAGTATTTATATTAAATGCGGGAAGTTCTTCCTTGAAATATCAATTAATGAATCCAACTACCCAAAATGTCTTGGCATCAGGGTTAGTTGAGAGAATTGGTATTGATGGAAGATTGGTTCATATTTCAAATGACTCTAAAACAAAATTGGAAATAACTATGCCTACACATAAAGAGGCCATAGAAAAAGTTTTAGAAACTTTAACTACAGGTGATACTAAAGTTATAGACTCCATTGAAGATATAGATTCTATTGGCCATAGAGTTGTTCATGGTGGAGAATACTTTTCAAAGTCAGTTATTGTGGATCAAGACGTTATTAGCAAACTTGAAGAACTAATTCCTCTAGCACCTTTACATAACCCTGCAAATATTTTGGGAATGAAAATATGTATGGACCTAATGCCAAACAAAGAAAATGTTGCAGTATTTGATACCGCATTCCATCAAACAATGGCACCCAGCTCTTATATGTATGCTTTACCTTTTGAAGATTATGAAGATCACGGAATTAGAAAATATGGTTTCCATGGAACTTCTCACTCTTTTGTATCTAATGAAGCAGTTAAATTACTCAACAAAAAGGATTCTAAAGTCATTGTTTGTCACTTGGGTAATGGTTCATCGATTTGTGCCGTTCGAGATGGAAAGTCAATTGATACATCTATGGGATTAACGCCATTAGAGGGTTTGATGATGGGAACACGAAGTGGAGATATTGATGCAGGAGTATTGTCATATTTAATGAGCAAAAAAGATATGAATGCAGAAGAAGTTGTTAATTACCTTAATAAAAAATCAGGACTATTAGGAATTTCAGGAATCAGTTCAGATTTGAGAGAAATTATTGAAGCTGGTGAACAAGGGAATGAAAGAGCTGAGTTATGTATAGATATGAAATGTAAGAGAATCAAAAAATATATTTGCTCTTATGCTGGAATGTTAGAGGGTGTTGATGCCATTTGTTTTACAGCAGGAATTGGTGAAAATGCCGACCTAATCAGAGAGAAAGTTTGTTCTGGTCTAGAATTTATGGGAGTAGAACTGGATAGAGAAAAAAATTCAATCAGAAATGATGAAAATAGAGAAATCAATACACAAAACTCCAAAACAAAAATCTTTGTTATTCCTACAAATGAGGAATTTGTAATTGCTAAAGATACTTATTCATTAACAAAAGCCTAAGGCTTTTGTTAATACTCACTTCTATGATTTATCTTTAATGTACAATAATAGTACATTTTTTACTATTTGTAACACTTTCTATACAATTTCAATTAATATGAAAATAATTGGTCATTTTTCTTGACTTTTTGTTACCTAAAATAGACATTATTCCTCACTTTGAGCATTTTTTTACAAATTGTAACATATTGTGCAAATTTGTAAAGTTCAAAAAGACTATTTGCTACTTGTATGCTACTAATGGATAATATAATTTTATGTAATAAAAATGTAAAAGGAAAACAATGGGTTTAATAGACAATATCAAAGAGAATGCAAAAAAACAACTTAGAACTATCGTATTACCAGAATCTGAGGATGAAAGAGTATTACAAGCAACAGCACAAGTTCTTGCTGATAAAACAGCTAATGTAGTTTTAATTGGAGATGCACAAAAAATAAAAAGTGATGCAGATGCTTGTGGCGCTAATATTGAAGGTGCACAAATTATTAACCCAAAAAACTTTGCAAATATTGAAAAATATATAGACGAATTAGTTGAACTACGAGCCAAAAAAGGTTTATCTAAAGAAGATGCAACTGTTCTTATGACAACAGAGCCAAGATTTTTTGGTTGTATGATGGTTAGGTTAGGTGACGCGGATGGTTTGGTTGCAGGTTCTAACTCACCAACGTCTGATGTATTAAGAGCTGCTATGCAAGTGATTAAAACGGCACCTGGAATAAAAACTGTATCCTCTACATTTGTAATGGAAACAGCTGATGGTAAGTTTGGAGACGATGGATTAATTCTATTTTCTGATTGTGCTGTTTTACCTGATCCTACAGCAGAGCAATTAGCTGATATTGCAGCTTCAACTGCTGCAACTGCAAGAAGTGTTGTAGGTATTGAACCTCGAGTTGCTATGTTATCATTTTCAACAATGGGTAGTGCGAAACATCCTTTAGTTGATAAAGTTCAAAATGCCGTACAAATTTTAAAAGATAGAAATGTGGATTTTGCATTTGATGGTGAGATGCAAGCTGATGCAGCTATCGTTGAAGCAGTTGGAGCTAAAAAAGCACCTGATTCAGAAGTAGCAGGAAAAGCTAATGTCTTGGTTTTCCCAGATTTACAATCAGGAAATATTGGTTACAAATTGGTTCAAAGATTTGCAGGAGCTGCAGCACATGGTCCAATTATCCAAGGATTAAATAAACCAGTAAATGACCTTTCTCGTGGTTGTTCAATTGAAGACATTTCAAACCTTGTAGCAATTACGGCAAGTCAAGCTATATAATATAATTCAAATAAAAAATTAAACCCCTAAGGAAAGTATATGTTAGTATTTATTTTAAACGCAGGAAGTTCTTCTTTGAAGTACCAATTAATGAACCCAGTAAACAAAGAAACATTGGCAGTTGGGCTTTGTGAAAGAATTGGAATTGACGGTGTTTTAAAACATGAATTTGGTGATGATCAAAAACTAAAACTTGAGATTTCTATGCCTACTCATAAAGAAGCAATTGAATTGGTATTAAAAACTTTAACTGAAGGTGAAGGTAAAGTTATTGAATCAATTAAAGACATTGAAGCAATAGGACACAGAGCTGTTCATGGTGGAGAAGAATTTTCTGGATCAGTAATGGTAACGGATAAAGTAATTGAAGCAATGAGAAAACTTATTCCTCTTGCACCTTTACATAACCCTGCAAATATTATGGGTATGGAAATTTGTCAAAACTTAATGCCAGGTGTGCCAAATGTAGCTGTATTTGATACAGCATTTCACCAAACAATGCCTGATTATGCTTATATGTATCCACTTCCTTATGAGCAGTACTCAAAACATGGAATCAGAAAATATGGTTTTCATGGAACATCTCACTTTTTTGTAGCCAATGAAGCTGTAAAAATGATTGATAAAAAACACAATACAAGAGTAATTGTTTGTCATTTAGGAAATGGTGCATCTGTGTCTGCAGTGTTAGATGGTAAATGTATTGATACATCTATGGGTCTTACTCCAGTTCAAGGTTTAATGATGGGAACTCGTTGTGGAGATTTAGGTGCTGGCGCATTATCTTATCTTATGAAACAAGAAGGTTTATCAATTGATGAAACACTAGATATGTTAAACAAAAAATCTGGAATCATTGGTATTTCAGGTAAATCATCAGATTTAAGAGAAGTCCTTGAAGGAAGAGAAGCTGGTGATGATAGATGTAGACTAGCGGTTGATATGTTAGCTTACATTATCAAAAAATACGTTGGTTCTTATGCAGCTGCACTTGATGGTGTGGATGCTTTATGTTTCACAGGTGGTATTGGTGAAAATGCAGCACTTATTCGAGAAAAAGTGTGTGCTGGATTAGATTATATGGGATTAAATATCGATTCTGTTAAAAACAATGTAAGATGTGCTGATGCTAGAGATATCTCAACAAATGGTTCAGCTGGTAGAATTTTAGTAATTCCTACTCAAGAAGAGTATGTTATCGCAAATGATACGTATAAAGTTGTAACTGAAAGTTGTTGCAAATAATTTAATATTATTATAAACCTAAAAAGCCCAAGTGAAAATTCACTTGGGCTTTTTTTTAATCTTAAATAGTAAAATGAGTTTAGAATTTAAGATACAAAAGAAATCAAGACAAAGAGATAAATTTATGAAAGAGTTTACAACAAGTAAACGACTGATTAAATTTATCTCTTTAACGCAGAGTTCTAAAGTAGATTAAAGAACTAAACTCGTTTTTTTAGTAGGCTTTCAACCCACCGAAAAAATTCAATGAAAATTGACTCACCGCTTCACTAAGGTATTTTTCCATAAACTTATCTATTTTATCTTCTTGAGCCCATGAAGGGTTTGTAACTCCACTTAACTTATACAGTTCTTCTTTTGCATAAGAAATAGTAGCGACCTCATCAACTAGTCCAACCTTTTTAGCTTGAGATGCAGTAAAAATATGTGCATCGGCATATTCTGTGTGTTTCTTTGGATCTAAGTTTCGAGCAGTACTTACATCTGTAACAAACATGTTATAAGTATCTTTTATAACACTTTGTAATTCTGCTTTTTCAAAATCATTCCAAGCTCTGGTTTGAGTTCCTGATTCTTTATACCGCCCTGCTTTTACAGTTTGAGTTTTAATTCCGATTTTTGTCATCAGTTCTTCAAGATTCGCACCTTGAAAAATAACACCAATAGATCCTACCATACTTCCTGGATTGGCAATAATTTTATTGGCCCAAATAGAAGCATAATAACTTCCACTGGCAATAGTTCCACTGGCATAAGCAATTACTGGTTTAATCTCTTGTAATTCTTTGATAGCATAAGCCAATTCCACAGAAGGAGCGACTGCACCTCCTGGAGAGTTCACCAAAAAGAGTACCCCTTTAATATTATCATTGTCTTTGGCTTTATTTATTTTTTCCAACACAAGTCTTGGATCCATAATAGGTCCAAGAAGATCAATCTTTTGCAAGTTGGCAGATGTTTGACTTTTTTCATTGTTGGAATCACTTATAAAAATTAAAATTGTAATAAATACAATGGTTTTAAAATATTTTTGAATAAAATCAAGTGTTAATGTTATGGGTAAAAACAGTTTTTTTATAAATTCAAACATACGTACCTCCAATTATTATTTTATCAACTTCCTTGGTATGAAGTATAATATGTGTGCTTAAGTTCTTTTTCTCTTCAATCTCATCAGCTAAAGAAAAAAGAATGATATCTGCATCTTTATTTTTTTCTAGTATCCCTTTATTTAAACCCAACGCTTTTGCACCACCTGAAGTTGCAGCTTTCAATAATTTATCAGCTAAGCCATTCAAATTTGAGTTTGTATGTATCATCAGTGCATTTCTTAACTCATCAAACATACTTAATGAATTATTTGAACTAAGTCCATCTGTACCAATTGAAAGATTTATACCATTCACATTGTCCAAATCTAACTTTGTATTATTTAATAATCTATTGGATGTAACACAATGATTAATAGTGGCATTAAGCTCTTTAATTTTTTCTAGTTCTTCATCATTTGCTTCAACACAATGAGTAAAACTTAAGTGCTCTAAATGTTTAAATTGATTTAAAAACTCGAGAGGTTTTGTAACAGCAGTCGTTTGTCCTAAGAAATTTTTGAAGAAGTTCAAAAAACCTCCACTATTTTTTTCTAGCCATTCCTTTTCTTCACTACTTTCTAAGAAATGAGCACTAACACTTAACTTTAATTCTCGGGCAATATTAATGGCTTCCCTTAATAAAAAAGGATGAACTGAATAAGGAGAATGTATAGCAATTGCTGGAATAAAACTACTATTTTTGTTAGAAATTGAGCTTTGTAACCTTGCATTGAAATCAGCAAGCAGTGTATCTACCATATCACCTTTTGAGCCAATTACTTCATTAAAATAGACAACATTAATAGGAGTATTTAGACAAGCATCCATTTCAAATCCATATGAACTTACTGCTCCAATTGAGGTTGTTCCACTTTTATACATTTGAGTTAACTTATCTTCAATATATTGGGAAGTGGCTTTTTCAATTAAAACATCACGTTTATCAATAACTGAATGCAACCAATCCATAAAATTACCATATTGTAAAGTTGTTTTATTCGCAGAGAATTCTAAATGTACATGGGAGTTAATCAGTCCTGGCATTAAAACTGAATTTTGTTTGGGTTCGTAACTTGTAATATTTGGGTATTTTTCTTTCAATTGTGAAAAATACCCAATTTCGATGATTTTATCATCAAAAACAATACCTCCATCTTGGATGATGGTATTGTTTTTATCACAAGTTAACAGCCAGTTGGCACCTTGTAATATCATGACATATTAAACAGCTGGAGCTGTTTGGGGAGCTTGTGCTTGTTCTTCAGCTTGTGCTTGTTGCATAGCTTGCATTTCATTTAAAATTTGAGTTAATGAAATAAGTCCTAAGTGATAACCAAATGGTCCAAATCCAGCAATAATACCAGTTGCAGATGCAGCTGTAATAGAGTTTTGTCTAAATTCTTCTCTTTTGTAAAGATTTGAAATGTGAACTTCAACAGTTGGAATGGCAACTGCTGCAAGTGCGTCTCTAATTGCAATTGAAGTATGCGTATATGCTGCTGGGTTAATTAAAATTGCATCAGCAGTTCCTAAACATTCTTGAATTTTGTCTACTATTTCACCTTCTAGGTTACTTTGAAAAAATTCTAATTCTAAACCATTTTGGTCAGCTTGTGATTTTAATTGTTCATGTACTTGATCTAAAGTCATATGTCCATAAATATGTTGTTCTCTAACACCTAACATATTTAAATTTGGTCCTTGTATTACTGCTATTTTCATTTTGTTTTCCTTTGTGTGAAACTCTAAATAGTAAAATAATCATAAAATGTTTATTTTAGAGTTCAATTAATAAATTTTCGATATGATTATATAGAATTTTTAGTTAAAAGAGAGAATAAAAGCCTGTGAATAACTATATTTTAAAAAATGAAAATGCCATATATTACGAGTGTGGGTATTCTTGTGATAATGTAATTTTTATTAAACTTTTTAATGATGCATATTTTATCACCGATGCCAGATATACAACTGAAGCAAAAGCCCAAGTAAAAGGTGCTCAAGTCATACAAGCTAGTAATTTAATACTGGAAGCAAAAAGCTTACTTCAAAAATCAAAAATAAAGAAAATAGTTTTTGATGGAAATGATTTTAACTATAATACCTATAACAATCTAACTTCTGATTTGAAAATAACTTTTATCAACAAAACCAGTTTTTCACAAAGAAAAAGAATGATTAAAAGTGATGATGAAATAAAAATATTAAAAAAAGCTGCAAAACTGGGTCGAAAAGGATTAAAACACTTTGCCAACTATCTACAAAATAATGGACTAGATAAAAGTGAGCTATACTTAAATTTCAAAGCGGTTGAATATATGAGTCAACAAGGTCTTCTTGCGCTAAGTTTTAACCCTATTGTAGCCATTAATGATAATGCTGCTAAACCCCATGCCAGACCAACTTCTAAAGCACTTTCAAAAAAAGACTTACTTTTAGTGGATGCTGGGGTGAAATATAAACGATACTGTTCAGATAGAACCTGTGTAACTTCTGCAGATTTTGATGACTTTCATTTTAAAAGAGAACAAAGTTTTAAAAATAAAAAGCAACAAAAAATTTATGATATCGTTTTAAAAGCTCAATTAAATGCCATCAACAAAACAAGATCTGGTATGAAGGCTTCCCAAATTGACAACTTAACAAGAAGTATCATAGAAAAAGCGGGATATGGAAAGTATTTTATTCACTCAACTGGTCATGGAGTTGGTTTAGACATACATGAATACCCATTCATCAATGCTAAATCAGATATTACTATTGAAGATAATATGGTTTTTACTATTGAACCAGGTATTTATTTAGAGAATGAATTTGGTGTTAGGATTGAAGATACAGTGGTCATGAAAAATGGCCGAGCAGTGATTTTATAAAGATAATACCATTCTAACAATTGCTATAAATAACTCTTAATTTTTTTTTAAAGAAACTTACAATATA
The DNA here is from genome assembly GCA_002163065.1 of Arcobacter sp. 31_11_sub10_T18. Lineage (GTDB taxonomy): Bacteria > Campylobacterota > Campylobacteria > Campylobacterales > Arcobacteraceae > MAAG01. The sequence continues at coordinate 5,494 of MAAG01000104.1, read as the reverse complement.
ATCCCAATTATTTAGTGATTAAGGTAATTTTAAGATATTACATAAAATTACTGGGGATTGAACGCTAAGGATTATTTGATAGATGAAACAAAGATTAAATGAAAAATTAACTCTTTTTTTTAGACCCAATTTTCCAAAGAAATATGTAAAACCCTCAAACAAAAAATATAGTGTAACAATTGGTATAGGTGGAAATATTGGAAATGTTGAAAGAAGATTTGACAAACTTCTTTTAGCCCTTGAACAAAACAGTCACTTTGATGTTATTGCAACCTCACCTCTTTTACAAAACCCACCGTTTGGTTATCTAGAACAAAATGACTTTATAAACGGTATAGTAATACTCAAAACAAATTTGAGTGTAAACTGCTTTTTCAAATCTATGCAAAGATTGGAAAACAGATATGGAAGAAAGCGGTCCTTTCAAGATGCGCCGAGAACTCTGGATATAGATATAATATTTTTTGCTAATAAAAAAGTAAATACTAAAAAACTAATTATTCCTCACAAGTCTTGGCACAATAGAGAATCAGTTACTATTCCTTTAAAACACATTCAAAACAACAAATTGTTGTAAATACAGTTCTTAAAAAAGAACTTTTGAAAGGTAAAAAATGAATAAAAAGAAAATTGTTGTAGGTATGTCTGGTGGTGTTGATTCTTCTGTTACTGCATTACTATTAAAACAACAAGGCTATGAAGTAGTAGGCTTATTCATGAAGAATTGGGACTATGGAATCGAAGGTAGCAAGTGTCCTAATCGTATAGAGTTTGAGGATGCAAAAAAAGTAGGTAAAATATTAGGAATCGAAGTAAAAGGTAAAGAGTTTGTTGAAGAATATAGAACTAAAGTATTTGATGTATTTTTAGAAGGTTTAAAAAAAGGACTTACTCCAAATCCTGATATTCTTTGTAATCGTGAGATTAAATTCAATGTATTTTTAAATGAAGCAAAAAAAATGGGTGCTGATTTTATTGCAACTGGGCATTATGCAAAAATCTCTAAACATAATGGTCATTATGTACTAGATACTCCAAAAGATAATACAAAAGACCAATCTTATTTTTTACACGCATTATCAAGTGAACAACTTTCACAATCCTTATTTCCACTTGCTGATTTAACTAAAATAGAAGTTAGAGAAATAGCAAAAGAGCACAATCTACCCGTAAGTGATAAAAAAGATAGTACTGGTATATGTTTTATAGGTAACCAAAGATTTGATGAATTTATCACTCAACATTTAAAAGCCATTCCAGGAGATATTATAGATGAAACTGGAAAAGTAATAGGAAGACATAAAGGTCTTATTTGTTACACACTGGGTCAAAGAAAAGGTATTGGTCTTGGAGGTATCAAAGAGACTGAATCAGCTGGTCACATCCATAATCCATGGTATGCAGCAAAAAAAGACATGGAAAATAATACATTAACAGTTGTACAAGACACAAATCATCCTTTACTTATGAACCAAAACGTTGAAGCCAATCATATGCACTGGGTATTAGAAGAGCCACCTAAAGTTGGTGATAAATTAATGGCACAAGTGCGTTATCGTCAACAAAAGCAAGCTTGCACCGTTACATCAACTAATGATAACAAAGTTCTCGTACGATTTGACAAGCCTCAAAGAGCTGTGACTTTGGGACAAAGTCTCGTTTTATATGATGGAGAGTATTGTCTAGGTGGTGGATTTATAAGTGATTACTCTTAATTAAAGTACCCAATTAATTCTAGAAAATATTGTGGATTGGAGACAGTCCCCAATGCCATTTATAGTAAATGACTTAAATATGTATACAAACGAAACAAAGTTTGATTGTGGCATAAAATTAAGATACCGATCAATTACAACTCCATAGAAGATTTCTATTAAAGATGGTCGTACAACAATTAACTTAGGTGACCCTGCATTTGATGTTGTTTCAGATCAATTAGCTGTATTTTACATGGGTGAAAAAGTTATTGGTTCAAGCTAGATTAAAGAGATAAAATAGTTTTTTCTTGATTTGAATTCAAAGTTGCTTTAAGATATAATCACGAAAATATACAAATGAATAAGGAAGATATATGAGAGGTTACAAACTTTTTAGTGGTTCTGCCAACCCAGAATTCGCTGAAAAAACCAGTAAATATTTAAGTACAACTGTAGGTAAGGCATCCCTAAAAAGATTTAGTGATGGTGAAATTTCTGTGCAAATAACAGAAAGTGTTAGAGGTCGAGATGTTTTTATAATTCAACCCACTTCTGCTCCTGCAAATGACAGTTTAATGGAACTGTTGATTATGGTTGATGCTTTAAAAAGAAGTAGTGCAAATCATATTACTGCGGTAATTCCTTATTTTGGATATGCACGACAAGATAGAAAAGCAGCTCCTAGAGTCCCAATTACAGCTAAATTAGTTGCAGATATGCTTGAAAAAGCGGGTGTTCAAAGAGTTATTACTATTGATTTACATGCCTCTCAAATTCAAGGATTTTTTAATATTCCCGTAGATAACTTATTTGGTTCAATTATGTTTGTTAATTACATCAAATCAAAAAAACTTGAAAACCCAATCATTGCTAGTCCAGATATTGGAGGCGTTGCTCGAGCTCGAAGTTATGCATCTAAACTAGGTCTTGACTTAGTTATTGTTGATAAAAGACGAGAAAAAGCAAATGAATCTGAAGTGATGAATATCATTGGTGATGTTGCTGGTAAAGACGTTATTTTAGTAGATGATATGGTAGATACAGCTGGAACATTAGTAAAAGCTGCTGAAGTATTAAAGAAAAAAGGTGCCACTTCAGTTATGGCATGTTGTACGCATGGAGTTCTTAGTGGACCTGCATTTGAACGACTCTCGTCTGGGGCTTTAGATGAGCTTGTTGTTTCAGATACCATTCCTCTTAAACAAACACATGAAAAAATCACTGTTTTAACTGCATCAGATATGATGGGTGAAGCAATCAGAAGAATTTATAACCACGAATCTATCAACGATATTTTTCTTTAAAATCTAAATATATTCAGCCTCTTTTTGAGGCTAAATATTAATTCTCACATTTAATACTTTCTTTTATCATTTTACGTTATTATTCCAAAATAATTTTTGTTATTATAATAAGGGAAGAAAATGAAAAAACTACTTACAGCACTATTACTTTGTACTTCGTTGCTATTTGCAGCAAACAGTAATTACAACTACGAAATAACTCCTATCATAGGTGGCCTTAATCCAGAAGGTAATCTGGACTTAGATGACCAACAACTATACGGTGTCAGTATTGGAAGGTACTTAGATGATGATAGTATCTTTGACCAACTTGAGATTGGGATATTGGGAACAACCAGTACTGATTATACTTTAGGAAATGAAGATACTTATGTTACAAGATTTTTTACAAATTTAATCAATGAATATGAGATGAATGAAACTGCGTCTTTGTATTCATTGGTAGGTTTAGGATATGAAGCATTTTCAAAAGAAAAATATGAAAATGAAGATGGTGGATTTGTAAATTATGGACTTGGTTTAAAATTCAAATTAAGTGAATCTGTTTCATTAAAAACTGATGTGAGACATTTAATTAATTTTGAGGGAGACAATAACCTACTCTATACACTTGGAATGGGATTCTCTTTTGGAGAAAAAGCTAAAGCAGTACCAGTTATAAAAGAAGTTAAAAAAGAAAAGATGAAAGAAGTTATCAAAGAAGAACCTATCATCTTAGATGATGATAAAGACGGTGTAATTAACTCAAAAGATAAATGTCCTACAACTCCAAGGGGAACTAAGGTTAATCAACATGGTTGTGAACTAGACGATGATAAAGATGGCGTTCTTAACTCAAAAGATAAGTGCCCTACTACTCCAATGGGAGCGAAAGTTAATCAACATGGTTGTGAACTAGATGACGATAATGATGGAGTAGTTAACTCAATAGATAAATGTCCAGATACCATACAGGGTGCTATTATTGATAAACATGGTTGTGCAGTAACTGTAAACTTACATATCAATTTTGATACAGACAGCTCTATTATCAAAAATACATACGAAAATAAAATTGAAGAATTTGCTAATTTTTTGAAAAAATATCCATCAGTAAAAGCTAAAATTGAGGCTCATACGGATTCTACAGGTTCTCAAAAATATAATGAAAAGCTATCACAAAGAAGAGCAAATTCAGCAGTGAAAGCTTTGGTTGATCTTCAAATTGATGCTAATAGACTTGAAGCAATAGGGTACGGTGAGCTAAAACCAATTCAAAGTAATAAAACAAAAGAAGGACGAGCTTCCAATAGAAGAGTAGAAGCTATAATTAAAAAGTAAATTTATAACAATAAAAAAGAATAAATATCAATTATTTATTCTTTTTTATAGAATTCAATATATTAAACTCACTAATTTTAACTAAAACACATACTTAACGATACCCTTACCATTCTTTAGATATAATCGCGATATATTCAGCTTTATTATTTAAAGCATACGTAACAAATAGGAAAAAACTTGCAAAAATATATTAGAAACTTCAGTATTATTGCTCATATTGACCATGGAAAATCAACTCTTGCAGATAGAATTATTCAAGAGTGTGGTTCAGTTGCAGATCGAGAAATGTCAGCACAACTTATGGATACAATGGACATTGAACGAGAACGTGGTATTACAATCAAAGCACAAAGTGTACGGTTAAACTATAAAAAAGATGGACAAAATTATGTTCTAAATCTAATAGATACTCCAGGTCACGTTGACTTTTCATATGAAGTAAGTAGGTCTCTTGCTTCTTCAGATGGAGCTCTGTTAATCGTTGATTCAACTCAAGGGGTTGAAGCTCAAACCATTGCAAATGTATATATTGCTATGGACAATAACTTAGAACTTCTTCCCGTTGTAAATAAAATAGATTTGCCAAGTGCAGACCCAGACAGAGTATTAGAAGAAGTCGAAGATGCTATTGGTCTTGATTGTACTGAGAGTAATTTAATCTCTGCAAAAACAGGTCTTGGAGTTCCAGAACTTCTTGAATCAATCATTGAGAGAATTCCAGCTCCACATGGAAAAGAAGATGCTCCTACAAAAGCATTAATTTATGATTCTTGGTTTGATAACTATCTTGGAGCTCTTGCACTTGTACGAGTTTATGATGGAAGTATAAAAAAAGGTCAAATGGTTCGTATGATGAATACAGAACATGAACAACAAGTTCTTAGCCTTATGTATCCTCATCCAATTAAGCGTCAAAATACAAATGAACTTCAAACAGGTGAAATTGGTATTGTTGTACTTGGTGTCAAAACAGTTGATGTTATTGCTGTGGGTGATACTATCACTGATGCAAAAAATAGAACTGCTGAACCTATTGATGGATTTGAACCAGCAAAACCTTTTGTATTTGCAGGTCTTTATCCAATTGAGACAGACAAATTTGAAGACCTAAGAGAAGCCTTAGAAAAACTAAGACTAAATGACAGTTCAATTTCTTTTGAACCAGAAAGT
>MAAG01000110.1 GCA_002163065.1 Arcobacter sp. 31_11_sub10_T18 | reverse complement strand
GGAGAGTTTGGGGTTTACTGAAAGCTCACTGGCTGTACTACTCAACGCTTTATTTTTAAAAGCCGAGCTTACAAAAGGAGTGAACAATGATGGCTTGTTTGAAGTATTAAGTTTTGATAAAAACAAAGATAACTTTGATACTTTATATAACTTGGAAATATCTATTCCAAATACCAATCAAAAAATTTCAATAAATGAAATTTGCAATTTCATCTATGTGAAAAACTCTGATTCAATTTCAAAAACAAATGGGAATATCTATCAAATGATTTTTGCCAATGTAAATAATGCTCAATCAACTGCACAAGAAGTACTAAAAAATTTAGAAATAAGTTTTGATAAGTACAGACAAAAAGGTGTTCTTATAAATCTTGAAGGGGAAGAGGAACAAAATGAAAAAATGTTTGAAGAAATGTCTTTTGCTTTTTTTATCTCGATATCTTTAATCTTTATTACTCTTTTACTCATGTTTAATTCATTTTCTCAAAGTTTTATGATTTTATCCATTATTCCTTTTTCTTTACTGGGTGCACTATTGGGTCATCTTTTTATGGGCTTAAATTTTTCTTTGCCATCAATTATTGGGATTACTGGATTATCAGGGGTTGTCATCAATGATGCAATTGTTATGCTTGACTTTATAAGGAAAAGTAAAAACCTTGAGGAGATGATGAATCAAGCAATTTTAAGACTTAGACCAATTATAATCACTTCAATCACCACCTTTTTGGGATTATCGACCTTGATATTTTATGCTTCTGGACAAGCAAAGATATTACAACCCATTGCTATATCACTTGGTTTTGGTCTTTTATGGGGGACAGTCTTAACCCTACTTTATTTACCAGCACTTTTTGCAGTTGTCAACAAATTTAAAAAGGAAACACTATGAATATACTTTATTTATTACTTATTTTAACATCATTACTTAATGCAAGTACCTATTTGGCCAAAGTTGAACCTTATCGGTATTTAAAAATCAAAACACAAGTTGCAGGAATAGTCACTTATTCAAATAAACAAAAAGAATTTACTTATATAAAAGATAAAACAAAAATAATAAGCCTTAAGACAAAAGAAGAAAATATATCCTTACAAAGTTTGAAACAGTCTTTAAAAATACAAAATGAAATATTAAAAATTCATCAAAAGAATTTCAGGAAAAAGCAAAAAGTGATACACATCAGTAAATATGAAAAAAGCCAAGAACATTTACTTGTATTAAATACTAAACAGTTAATCAATACTATAAATAAATCAATAGGTATTTTAGAGAAAAATATTTCTGATAAAAAATTTTATGAAAATAATATTTATATTAATGAGATATTCATTGAAAAAGACGAATACGTAGATGTAGGTGAATTATTGTATGAGATATATGATTTTTCGAAATTAAAATTGGTTGTTTTTGTCAAAGCAGATGAAGTCAATCATCTAGAAGGAAAAAAACTCTTTGTTGATAATATTCACAATGATTATATAATCGAAAAAATCTCTCAAGTACGAGATAATAAGAGAATATCTATGTATAAAGTTGTTTTATCTAAAGATAATTTAAACAATAATAATATTTATTTTGGTCAGGTTGTTAAAGTAGAATTTAGATAAATTATACAATTTGTTAAAATTATGCTAAAATGGCGAAAAAACCTATAGGTAGTATATGAAATTTACGACAAAAAACCCTCAAAAGACTTTACACTTAGTTAGCCTTGGCTGTACAAAAAACTTGGTCGATAGTGAAGTAATGTTATCAAGACTAAAAGAATACAAGTTAATCGATGATGCAACAAGTGCCGATGTAATTATTGTGAATACATGTGGATTTATTGAAAGTGCAAAACAAGAAAGTATTAACACTGTTTTAGACATTGATGATAATAGAAAAGAAGAATCTGTTTTAGTTATGGCTGGATGTTTAAGCGAACGGTATAAAGAAGAATTACAAAAAGAGTTAATTGAAGTTGATATTTTCACAGGTGTTGGGGATTATGACAAAATTGATGTGTTAGTAAATGAAAAAAGAAGTAATTTTACAGAAGCAGTTTTTTTACAAACTGATGAAAATGAAAGAGTTATTTCTGGTTCAACTTACCATGCTTATATTAAACTCAGTGAAGGCTGTAATCAATCCTGTAGCTTCTGTGCTATTCCTTCGTTTAAGGGTAAATTATTTTCAAGAACATTACCTTCTCTTGTAAAAGAAGTTCAAAACCTTATTAAAAGAGGATATTTTGATTTTACTTTTGTATCTCAAGACTCATCTTCTTATTTAAGAGATCATGGTGAAAAAAATGGATTAGAACAACTGATTTCTGAAGTTGATAAAATTGAAGGTGTAAAAAGTGCAAAGATTTTATACCTTTATCCTTCAACTACCTCTTTAGATTTAATTGCAAAAATTAAAAACTCTCCTAAATTTGTCAATTATTTTGATATGCCATTACAACATATCAGTGCATCAATGTTAAAAACAATGAAAAGAGGAAAAGGAGTAGAAAAACTTCATGAGTTAATGAACTCAATGAGAGATGTTCCAAACTCTTTTGTAAGAACTACTTTTATTGTTGGACATCCAGGAGAATCACAAGAAGATTTTGAAGAGTTATGTAACTATATCACAGACTTTAAATTTGATAGAGCAAATGTTTTTTCTTACTCAGATGAAGAAGGAACAAGTGCCTTTAATAAAATAGATAAAGTACCTCAAGAAATCATTGATCAAAGAGCAGAAATCCTTGGAGATTTAATTTCAAAAACAACTCAAAGTAGTTTAGAAAATGCCATAGGCAAAACATTTGAAATTGTAGTTGATGGAGAGAGTGAGGAGCACGAATATTTATTAAGTGCAAGAAAACTTCTATGGGCTCCAGATATTGATGGAGAGATTTACATCAATGACAATGAAATAGAAGGACAAATTAAATTTGGACAAGTTTATACTGCTAAAATCACTGAACTTGTAGGGGACAAGCTTTTAGGGACAATCATCCAATAATTTGTTATAATAATTTATAAAACCAATAGGACAAGAGATGCAAAGTGTTAAAATTGTTTTTAAATCAATTCTTTTATCTTTAGAAGATCAAAGAGAGGTCACACAATTTTTAACACGGCATAATGACTCTGAATTTACTTATAATGCAATTTTCGATGAAAGTGAGCGAAAAAACTCTGTTCATGGAGACATCAACATTTGGATTGTTGATAAATATGATGAAGAGCAAAGTGACAAATATCATTGCATAATAAGATTCTATAACCTCAAAGACTTACTTGAAGAATTTGAAACCCTCATTTCTGAAATCACTGAGATTTTTGCAGAAGAGGAAGACTCTGCTATCAATATTAAACAAAGCCTTTTAAGTAATACTGATACCAAAAAATATAACCTAGACCGTAGAGGTAAAGGTGAACTTGATATCAACCACAAAACTGCTGCAATTGAAGAAGATAGTGAAAGTAGAGAGAGAAGATTAAAAGGTAATAATGCTAGTGTAGTTGGTCTTAATCCCTATAAAGATTTATTTAAATAATGACCCTAGATACTTCCCTCTTAGATGATAAAAAAAACCTCCTAGCTTTTTCTGCAGGTATTGACTCCACTGCACTTTTTTTTCTTTTACTAGAAAAGAATATCTCTTTCGATATTGCTATTGTAAACTATAATATAAGAGAGCAATCAAAAGAAGAAGTATCTTATGCTCAAGAACTGGCATTAAGATATGATAAAGCCTGTTTCGTTAAAGAAGCAGTCGTAGATACTTCAAACTTTGAAAAGAATGCTAGGGATGTTAGGTATACTTATTTTGAGGAACTCATTTCTAATTATTCCTATGATAACCTAATCACAGCACACCAACTCAATGATAAGCTAGAATGGTTTTTAATGCAATTTACCAAAGGTGCTGGATTGGTAGAATTAGCTGGATTAACCCAGTGTACTAAAAAAGATAATTACAATTTAATCAGACCAATATTAACCTGCTCTAAAGATACTCTCGTAAATTATTTAAAAATAAATAATATTCAATATTTTCAAGATGAAAGTAATTTTGACGAAAAATATAAAAGAAATTATTTTAGAAAAAGTTTTGCAAATAAACTCTTGAATGAATTTGAAGATGGTATTAAAAAAAGTTTTGATTATCTAAATAAAGATGTAAACTCACTACAACTAAATGGAAAAGTTATAGTTCGGATACATGATTTAGAGGTATATCAAAGTAGTGAAGATGACAATAAAAATATCAGAATCATTGATAAATCTTTAAAAAAAAGAGGTTATATTTTAAGTTCATCTCAAAGAAATGAGATTATTAGACAAAGAGAAATTATTATTGATAAGTTTGCAATAAGTATTATAGGGAATAATGTCTGGATTAGTCCAAGAAGTCTAGTTTCTATGGATAAAAAATTTAAAGAATTATGTAGAATCAATAAAATACCCAATAAACACAGAGCTTATATACTGGAAAATAATATTGATTTAAAAGAGATAGTTAGGTTGTTTTTATAGATCCAAGGGGAAATATTCTTTATGAATGATTTACAAACTTTCTCATTTTTTGTATTTTAAGTAGTTCTTCCCGTGTGTCTTCTTTATGTTTTTTAAGAAATGATATATTTGAATAAAATAATTCTGCCAGCTGTTTTAGATCTTCTAATTCTAAATCAAAATTAAAAATACCATCATTGGGTAAATAAGTCTCAACCCAAGGAATTAAAGCTTTTGCTCTATCACTTGGATCTAATGAATTAATATAGATGAGTTTTTGTAGGGCTTCTAAAGACCTGTTTCGTCTTTCCATGCCTCAATAAGTCCTTGTACTACCTTCATAACTTGGTTAATTGCGTTTACATTATCATCAATTCCAGCACTAAATAGTGTTTCAATCTGATATAGATATAATCCATCTAAATAATACGCAACATCACCACCATCAAAATCTAAGATATTTCTTAATTCATCAAATATAGCTATTGATTTATTAATATATGTGAACTTAAGTTCTACATTATCATCATCCATAGCATTTTTTATATGGGAAAGATATTTTAATAATCCCTCATATAATTTTAGAATTAACATATATGGATCATCAGTAACCGCATTTTGTTGATTATATACTTCTATACCCATTTATCTACTCCGGAAAATAATTATTTGTGTTCTGTCTTAAGTATATTATATATAAACTTAAATACAAATACAAGTCCTATCTAACCTGCAACAGATTGTTCAATCATCATTTTTAAACCACCAAATGAAGCTTCAAATTGCGCAATAATTGTTCCATAAGCTGCAAATTGTGCACTTAAATCGGCATATTTATTATCTAGATCTTCTATCGCATCATCTCTGTCTGTTTCTAAAGTAGTTTTTCTCTCTAATATATGTTCATCATAATTAGTTAATAGTCCATCATAACCTTGAATTTCATCTATATAAGACTTAAGTGCTGTACCCAAACCTTCATCTTCTGCTACACCTATAAACAGTGCCTCTATTAAATCAAAATTACTGCTCAGGGCTTCAGCAAATACTGTTGAGTCTAGTGTCATATGCCCTGTTTTATCCAATTCAAACCCAACATTAAAAACATTTTGATCTGTACTAGTATCAGCATCAAAGGTATTATAATCTGCAAAAAGCATATCTTTTATAGAAGCCATCATTGTTTGAAGAGTATCTATGTCTTCAATAGGAGAATCAACATTGTAAGCTTCCGCATCAATTAAATCTACTAGCTCATTATATGCTGTCATTAAGGCTTCAACATTAGCCACTATATTACTAGTATCTTTTTGAATAGAAATAGTTGAAGTACCCAATTCAATGGCTGTTACATCCAAGTTTCCTTGAGTTGTTATAGTATTGGAGGATACATCATAATCTATACCATCAATGGTTCCAGTCATATTTTGAGCACTTAATGACTCAGTAAAAGCATCAAGCCCAGTAGGAGCTGAAGCAGGAGTGGTTATGGTAATATCATTGGCGGTACCTGAGTCCGTACTTTTAATAACCAACTTGTATGAGCTGTCCCCAACTTGTTCGATTGAAGCTGTAAGTTTAGCATTAAGATTAATTTCATCTGCAAGTTCTTGGTAAGTTTTGTCATCAATAGAAAAATCATAATCCGTACTATCAATATTTACTCTTAAATTCTCACCTGTTCCAGTAGTAATAGTAGCTTCTTTATCCGAAAAAGCTGTGGTTGAGCCATGAACATCTTTCTGAGCTAGCTGACCTATAACTACACTTATTGTTCCTTCAACTAAACTACCAACATCAACTGCATCAAAGACAGCAGAAGTACCCGTTGTTGAAGCACTCATTTGCTCAAATGCATTTGCGCCTGTTGTATATAAGTCAAAAGCTCTTGAAGCAACTAAAAGTTCAGTAACTTTTGCTTCAATTGCTGTAACTTTTATTAATTGCTCATCCCAATCTTCTAAATCTCTTTCATAGGGTTCAACTCGAGCAACTCTCTCAGCAGCCTTTAACTTATCAATTACATCTTGATTTAACGCAGCAGATCCTCCACCACCTAAACCTAATACACCATCAGCCATAATACACCTCCTCTACTATCTAATCATTCCCAATAAGGTTGCTAACATTTCATCCACAACCGTAATAATTTTTGCATTTGCTTCATAAGCAGATTGAAATTGAATTAAATTAATCATTTCTTCATCTTTATCTACTTTTACCAACTTATCATAACTACCCTCAAGCGCATTAGTTATTGCACTTTGAGTATCTTTCAAGTAATCTGTATTTTCTTTATCTGAAGCAATTGTAACCAGAGTAGATTGAAAAAATTTAGAAAAAGAAGTGGCATCACCCGCAGTACCATCTTGAACAGAACCATCAAAAGCTAAATCTTCTTTCCATTGTATTTTTGATAAATAATCCAGCTTATCTTGATCAAGTGAGACAACCGCACTTTCATTAAATACCAAAGTATTTACCGTTGCACCGCTAAATAAACCAATAGCTGTTGTTGTACCAGCAGAATCCAAGTCTGATGCTTTTTCACCATACAGATAAGTTCCATCACTTTGAGTTACAAATGAATCATGCATATCAACAAACGTTTGCACAAATTGATCTAATTTAGCCTTGTAATCTGAGAACTTATTTTTACCAGATTCTGTACTTAAGTTTTCAATTCCTGCTTTAAGCTTACCACTTGACAAAGTTATTGCTGCATCAAATATTTCAATATGAGCATCATCTTTAGCTGTGATACTTGAGTCTGCATCTTTGGCGATGAAGGAGCTTGTAGAAGCACTTGAGTCATTAAAGATAAATACACTTTCAAATGAACCAGCTTCTCCTTTACTTGTAGATTCAAGTTCGAGAACTGCACTTGAAGTCCCAGTAACAGTAGCTGTAACTCCTGCACTCATAACTGTTGTATTGTTTATCTGATAAGCTAAAGCATCCATAAGTTCTTCAGGAGTATCAACAACTACAGCGTTAATGGTATCACCATAAGTAATAGTAAATTCTGAGCTATTATTTTGTCTATAGGTTACGCTATCTCCCGTTGCAAAAGTAGTAAACGCATTAAAATCAGACTTGTTTAGTTTATCTGTTTGGGCAATTGGATCTTCAACCAGTGAGACATTATGAATATTTGTATTATATCGAACAGCAATTACACCACCTATTCTTAATTCATACTCATCGGTTCGATCAATTGTTATATCAACATACTCAGCTAACTTTTTTTCTAAGGCATCCCTACTATCTAATAAATCATTTGGAGGGACAATTTGTTGTCCAATTTTCTCGTTTATTGTTCCAATATCCGCTAAAATTCCATTGATAATATCTACGTCATCTTTAATAGTATTTTTTGTTACTGTTTGAATATCTTCAATACCTTGATAAAGATTTTTTAGGTCTTCAACAATAATATTTGCTTGATTTTTTAAATTGTTTTTGTAAATTTCGTTGTTTGGATCAGATCTTAAATCTTCCATAGCTTGAAAATATCTATTTAAATCATTTGAAAAACCACTCTCCGTAGTTTCAAAGAAAAGTGATTCTACATCACTCAGTCGAGCAGATAATTCCATGTAATAAGATTCTTTGGATTCTTCTTTTATTAGGTTATCATATAAGTATTCATTGGTGATTCTTTTCACACCCTCAACTTGAATACCACGTCCTGTAACGCTTCCATCAATGTGTGAAGACTCTGAGAACTCAACAATTCTTTTTTTATATCCAGGAGTATGCTCATTTGAAATGTTATTCATTACTCCTTCAACAGCTGTTCGTGAAGCAGTTAAGCCACTTTGGGCAACATGAAGTGAATTTAGCATTTTGACTCCTTTAAAAGAATAATATTTCTAATTATGGCATTACAATTCTTAAAGTTAGATTAAAGCATTAAAGCCTTAAGTAACAACTTGAAGATAAAAGGTACCTTTGTGGCATCAGCTTCTTCTCCATCTTTTTTATATAATATTTTTAAATTGGCTATTTGTGTTGACATTATTGAGTTTTCTGGTGTAATATCATATGGACGAATTACACCACTAATAATAATTTCTTGCATTTGCCCATCGATTAAAAGTTGTTTAGAACCTTTAATATAATAGTTTCCATTTTGATAAGTTTCTTGAATAATTACAGAAAGTGCAGTTTGGAAATTTTCAGCAATACTTGATTTTCCCACCCCTTTAAAACTTGAAGATCCAGTAGAGTTAAATCTAACTCCAAGATTTCGATTTACTTTATTAATAGCACTTTGGGTTCTACCACTAAGAACACCACCTGTTTCGGCACTTAGTGTTCCAGTACCTGTATTAATTGACTTGTCACTGGTAATCTCTCGATTGTTATTAGTTGAATTGGTTAATTCTTCTGTAATTACAACTTGAATGATATCTCCAATTTGTAAATCTTTTTTATCCGCAAATAAAGATGTCCCTTGAACAGAATACAAAGATCCTTTTTTCTTATTTACAATTTTTTGAGCTTTTGGTACTTGAATCTCAGGTTTTTCAAAATCAATTTCTTTTTGTGAACATGCTGTTAGTATCATAGATATAACAATAAGAAAAACAGTACTTTTAAACTTCATCATATTTACTCGCTACTATTAAATCAAGATTTATTGCAATTTTGATATCTTTGACACTATGTTTAACAAGTGCCATTACACCATATCGTATCATAAGTGGTTCTAAATCTGTATTAGTATCACAAACTAAAAATAATCTTTTACCTAATATTTTGATTTCTTTTACATTAATTTGTCCGATTAAATCGACCGCAGTCTCAGCTTCTCGATAAATTATTTTTTCGATTGCTTTGGCTTTTTTGCTTTTTAATGTTTCTTTATTTTTAACTTCTTTCTTTTGCATTGACTCTTGGTTTAGTTTTGTACTCATGTAGTTGTAATAAACTGTAAACATTGCTACAACACTTAAAAGTGAAATCGCTTTTATTATAAGCTTTTTATAGTTTTTTCTCTTTACAGTAACAATCATTATATACTTACTTAATTACAAAAGTTGTGAAGTACAATTTTTTCACATTATTCTTTTTTATATCTTCATCAGTTGCCGTTGCATCATTAATCACAATATTAATTTCTTCAATCAATTCTTCTTTTAATAATTCTTTTCCACCTACAGTTAATAACTCTTCACTACTTCTAGCACTGATTTGTTGAATAACTACATCAATAACTTCAGCTTTATTGTCTTCAACAATTGCTTCTATACTTTCTTCAGTACTTTTAAGAGTAAAAGACAATTTCATAAGTTTTTCTCTACCTTTTGCATTGGTAATATTTAATACCAAGTCATTGATAGCCACTTTAAAAGACTCTTTTGAATCTTCATCCGCTTCAGCTTTCATCATTTCTTGACCTTGAGGCTGAGTATTATTCAATGCGCCACTTGAGAATAAATAAAAACCTAGACCTCCAACTGCAATTATCAGAACAACAATAATTCCGATAAGAGCTATCATAAGTCCTTTACCAGATTTTTGAGGTGCTACTTCTTTTGTTTCTTCATCAGCCATAATTATTCCTTATTATTCAATACTATAATTTTCGAGCATTTGAGTTAAAATTGCCGCATTTTCAACACTTAATGAGTTTAGTAATAGGGTAACTTTTTTCTCTTTCAATTTTAAGATTATATCAAAAACATCTTCAATCTTGCCATCTTCAATCATTTTGTCAAATATTTGGGCTGCACGTTTGGGTTTCATAGAGTTATAAATCTTTGATGTTTTACTTCCAATTGCACCTTCAATATCATTTAATATATTTTTATTTTTATTATATAAGTCTTCAATCTCTCTTTTTTCATTTTCAACTTGTGCCAGCAGTTTTTTGATATCTAACTTTTGTTTTTGATACTCTTTTTCTTTTTTAAGATAAAATTCATTCAGTTCTTTTTTAAGATCCATTACTTCTTTTCTCTGTTTAACAAGAGAGTTACTCTCGCCCGTTGCTGCGTTAAGTAAAACTACTGTTACAAAAAAAACTAGTATTATTTTTAGCATTTTTTCCCTTAACTCGCGATATACTTACTCTGCATATATTCAGCAGCTTCTTCATCTTGAGCTTTAATCATTTCTTTAAATTTTCTCTTCTTTTCTTCTTTAAGTAAATAATCAAATTGTTCACTTTCTTTTTGTAATTCTATGATTACTTCCATTAAAGCTTCAACTTGAGATTCTAATTGTTTTTTTTCTCGTTCAAGTTTAGATATATGCAATTTCATTGTATCTTTATGCAGTTGTAATATTGCAAAATCACTAATTGCCCCATGTTTATTCACAGAGGTCATCACTATTTGATTATTGGTTTCAAATACTTCATTTTCAATTTCATGTATTCTTGAGAGTAATTGACTTTTTTCAGCCAATCGTTGATCTATTTGAAGTTTTTTTAAATTATAAAGTTTTTTAATCATCTATTGTCCAAATATCAAAATTATATCCCACAAATCATGGGTATATGCCTCAACTTTATCCCCAATCCAAGGTAAGGAGATCAGAATAAAACCAGATACAAAAATAACTTTGGGTACAAAAGTTAAAGATGCATCATTTATTTGCGTAACTGCTGAAAATGTGGAGATTAATAATCCTATTATCATACTTACCATCAAAGAAGGCATCCCTAAAAGTAAGATTGTCATAACTGTGTTTTCTGCAATTCTTAATAAATCCATCTTATGCTTTAACTTTAATCGTTATCTCCAAAGTTTTGTTATTCAGAAGTTGTGTAATTAGAGAGGCTATATCATTTACATTTTTACTATCTACTTCAACACCTAAATTACTTTGGGCTTGTACATTATCACCAGAACTTACCGATTCAGCTGGCATGATTGAATTTACATCGATATCTTCAAGTCCATCTAATGCAGCTAAAATATCACTTTCATTTAAATTATCTAGTTCTGAAAACTCATCTGCCATATCTTCTCCTTCTATTTCTAGGGGTTCATCAAGTTGATTCTTGATTTCCATATCTTTTTCAACTTCATCTTCAATTTCATCACTTGCATCTATTCCAATATTTTCCTCAAGTTCTAATTCTTCTAAACCATCTATTGTATCTAGTTCATCAAAAGAATCATCATTTGTCAAGCCATCCCCTCCTACGAGTAGAGAACTTAATTCATCATCTAATTGTATTTTATCATTTTCTTCATCAATATTACTAGTATCATCTTGAGTAGGTTCGTTTGAACTATTCTCTTCTTCACTATATGCATCATCAACAATATTTATAATTGATTCTTGTATTTCTAGATTTTCTCTTGAAGTATTATAATCATCATCAATTCCATTACCATGTGCTTCTTCAAGTTTTTGAATAATATACTTGGGCAATTCTTCCAAAGATTCTATACTAATGTCACTAATTTCGTGTTCTTTAATAAATTCTTCTTCTATGGCATCATTGGGTTTTAAAAATTTTATTTTTTGATTTAAAGCATTTTTTCTAAATATTTTGGCATCGTCTATCAGAAAGATTTCTTTGGCGTTATTTTCAATTGCAGTGCGTAATTCAATCAAAGTATTTATTTCTTGAATAGAGTCATTTTCATCCAGTCGAAACTTGATGTTTGAGTGCTCAAAAATTTTATGAATGTCACTTTTAAAACTGGCATTACCATAAATATATATATTCAAAAAAATAACCTTAAATAATTTTTATTAAATTATACCATTATTTATAAAATTTTAGATAAAATTATTCTAATTAAGTACAAGGCAACAATATTGAGATATCTATTCGTATTATTTTTATTCATTACATCACTTTATTCTCAAATAATCAAGGATGTAACAAATATCGTAGGTATTAGAACCAACCAATTAGTTGGATATGGTTTAGTTGTAGGATTATCAGGTTCGGGTGATAAAAGTCAATTTACAATGCAATCACTAAAAAACCTATTATCCAATGCTTTGATTAAAACACCCACAACAGCAATCAAATCGAAAAATATAGCAGCAGTAATGGTAACGGCGGAACTTCCTCCTTTTGCAAGACAAGGTGATAAAATCACTATAAGTGTATCAGCAATTGGAGATTCAAAATCAATTGATCATGGACAATTGATTCTGACACAATTAAAAGGAGTAGATGGAAAAATTTATGCTTTAGCTCAAGGTAGAGTTACTGCAACAGATGGGAATCCAACTACAGGTTTTATCAGTGAAGGTGCTTCAATAGAAAATGAATTGGATTTTTCCCTTGCACATGAGAAGGAATTAACATTTAGTTTAATAAAAAGTAGTGCTAAGGATGCTTTTTTGATTGAAACAAAAATCAATAAAAGATTTGGTAAGAAATTGGCTTCTGCTGTTGATACCAGAACCATTCATGTAAAAAAACCTGATGACATCTCTACAGTTAACTTTTTATCTATTATTCAAAATATAAAAATACACACAGATATTAAAAAGAAAATTATTATTGATAGACGTCGAGAAACCATCATAGCAGGTGGAAATATAACAATTGGACCAGTTACTCTAGCACGTGATAGTTTTACCCTGAGAATCAAACAAACAGGTATTAATGACACCCCAGGTGTTGATATTGGAGATGATGTAAAAATAGGAAATAATGCAACTGAAGTTAATATCAACAATGCCTTAATCAACTCAAAAAATGAACCCACTGTTTCTGATTTAATGAGAGCAATGAAAATAATGAAACTCCCTATTGAAGATATCATTGAATCCATAGAAATGTTAAAAGATTTAAATGCAATAGATGTTGAACTGGAAATAAGAGGATAATATGGCAGAATTTTTAAGTCAAGATGAAATTGATGCCCTCTTAGATATAGCCGAACAAGGTGAAGACATTGAACAGGATTCTGAAGAACAAGTAGTTTCTAAAGAAAAAAACTACTCTATTTATGACTTCAAAAAACCCAATAGAATTTCTAATGAACAGTTTAAAGCTTTCTCAACATTACATGACAAAATGTTAAGAGATTTAATTACGGACCTTTCTGCAATGTTACGTAAAATTGTTGATGTGAAGTTATATAGTATTGAACAAATGACTTATGGAGAATTTATTCTCTCCATTCCTCAATTAACTTCTTTAAATACACTCTCAATTAAGCCTCTTGATGGAAGAATAGTCATTGAGTGTAACCCTGGAATTTCTCACAAAATCATTGCAGAACTTCTTGGAAGTGGTGCAGTTGCAGCCAGTGATAACCTTGATAGAGAATTAACTGAAATTGAAGTTGAAATATTCGACCACTTTTATCAACTGCTGGTTTCTCATATGTATGATGCTTGGGATGAAGTATCAACTATTAACTTCAAAATTCAAACCAGAGATACCAATGCCAATGCTATTCAGATTATTTCAGATCATGAAATTGTTCTTTTGGTTGTACTTGAAATCACCATTGATGAAGAATCTGGATTTTTATCTATTTGTTATCCCATTTCATATATAGAATCTCTTTTAAATAAAATTGTTGAAAAAATATTTGCTGAGGGGAAAAATAAAAAAATCTCTAGAAAAAAAGATATTACAACCTTGATATCTGGAGCAAAGATGTCTATTCAAGCAGTTATGGCTGAGACTGAAATATCTGTATTTGATATTTTAAATTTAAAAGAAGATGATGTCATTGTATTTAACAAAAATGCAAACAGTGCATCTACCAAATTATATATTAATAATAAAGAAAAGTTTGTGGCAACAAGTGGTTTATCAAATAATAGAAAAGCCGTACAAATACAGGGTAATATTGACCATGAAAAACAAGAGACATTAGAAACATTAAGAAATATGAGAGAAGAAAGAAGAGTACAAGCTAAAGAAACAAAATCAAATATCGATAGACTTCTATCAGAAAAAGACATTTTCTAATATCAAATCAAAAGAGTATATACCTTTATAATTATAAAGATATATACAAAGTTTATTCTTGAATACTCCACGCTAAAACTTCATCACTATACATAGGTACAACATTTTCTGTTTCATTTGAGTAAGAAGAAGGCACAGTAAATTCTTTTTCAACCAAAGTAATTTCTTTTTTTGGTGGATTAATATCATATATTTTGAAAGCATTTTCACTTATAAAAGCGCTTAAGTTATCTAGAGCATTATTTTTGTCAAACAAATCAACCAATACTTGTAAAGCAATTGGCGCGGTAAAAACACCAGCTGCACAACCACAGGCTTCTTTTTTATGTTTAGGATGAGGCGCTGAATCTGAACCAAACATCACTTTAGGATGACCTTCAATGGCAACTTTTAGTAAGGCATCTCGATCTTCATATCTTTTTGCAATTGGCTTACAGAATAAATGTGGTTTTAACATCCCACCCGCCACATCATCAAGAGTGATAATCAAATGTTGCAGAGTAATACTTGCATATAAGTTATCATATTTATCCAATAATTCAACCGCATCTTTAGTGGTTATGTGTTCCATAATAATAGTTAATTTTGGAAAATCACGCGCCAAACTTTCATATACAGGCATAAATTCTTTTTCCCTATCCATAACAAAACCATTTGTTTCACCATGGACACATAAAGGAATATTGAGTTCAACCATAGCATCTAGTGTTTCTTTTAACTCAACAGAATCAATTGAGCTAACGCCACTTTCACTGTTGGTTGTAATTCCAGCAGGATAAAGTTTCACTGCTAAAATATCATCTTTAACACTTTCTAAAAATTCTTTGTTGTATTTTTGAAAAAATAAAGTCATAAAAGGTTCAAATTTTTCATCGCCAATGGCTTTTAGTATTCTTTGTTTATAAGAAACAACAGCTTCTTTTGTTGTAACAGGAGGCACAAGATTTGGCATAATGACTGCGCCAGAAAATGTTTTTGCGGTTAAAGGAGCCACAAGATTTAACATTTCATTATCTCTGAAATGTATATGCATATCAAGTGGAGTTTGTAAAGTGATTTTTCTCATATTATATTGCTTCTTCGTCTTCTTCACCAGTTCTGATTCTTACAACTTTTTCAATATTACTTACAAAAATCTTTCCATCACCAATTTTTCCAGTTTTTGCAGCTTCAGTAATAATTGCAATAGTACTTTCAACATTATCCTCAGCAACGATTAAATCTAGTTTGATTTTTGGTAAAAAATCAACAACGTATTCAGCACCTCTATAAAGCTCACTGTGACCTTGTTGTCTTCCGTAACCCTTTACATCAGATACTGTCATTCCAGTAATTCCAGCTTCTGTTAAAGCATCTTTTACATCTTCTAATTTAAACGGTTTGATAACTGCTTCTATTTTTTTCAATGTTAATCCTTTTTTAATGGTTATATTTTAGCTAAATTATCTTCATAACTAAATTTAACTATATTAAAATTTGCTCAAAAGGAGCATATTTTATAGTTATAGAGTTGGGATTTTTGTCAAGGTCAAGGCGAAAGTAAAAATTAACGCAAGAGCTTACAAAGGTAAGTGACTGTGATAATTTTTTCTTTCAACGCAGAGATTGGCAAAAAGCGCTACTCTAAAACGCGCGTTTGAACTCTGGGTAAGCCTCTAGCCCACACTCTTCTACATCCAACCCTTGTGACTCTTCATCATCACTTGATCTTAGTGGCATAACTTTATTAATAACAAACAAAACAATATATGAACTTACAAAGGCAAAAACACCTACAACTGCAATTCCCTTAAGTTGACCTACAAGTGTAATGTCATCTCCATTGCTTGCAAATATTCCAACTGCAATAGTTCCCCAAATACCATTTACCAAGTGAACAGATAAAGCTCCAACAGGATCATCAAGTTTTAACTTATCAAATAAAGGTACTGCAAATACAACTAAAGCACCACCAATACCACCAATAATAATTGGTTGGTATATGTTATATAAATCAGGTCCTGCAGTTACTGCAACCAATCCACCCAACGCTCCATTTAAAACCATGGTAATATCAAGTTTTTTATATTTAAAGTACATAAACATTCCAACAATAATTGCTCCAGCTAATCCCGCTGTGTTTGTATTCATAATGGTTAAAGCAACTGCATCAGCACTTTCTTTACTTGAAATTGAACCAACCGATCCACCATTAAATCCAAACCATCCAATCCATAATAAAAAAGCTCCTAAAGTTACTAATGGAATATTTGATGCAGGTATTACTCGTACTCCACCATTTTTAGGATATCTACCTTTTCTTGCTCCTATTATTAAAATAGCAGCCAATAGTGCCCATCCGCCAGTACTGTGAATTACTGTGGATCCAGCAAGGTCATACATAGAAAGCTCTAAAATCGTGCCTTCAAGCATATTTGCACCCCAAGCCCAATTAACAACTATAGGATATAATACAGAAGCCATAATAATTGTAAATATTGCCAAAGGTATAACTCTGGCTCGTTCACTCACTCCTCCACTCATGATGTTGATTACTTTACCTACAAATGCCATTTGAAACATAAAAGCAGCCCATTTACTCATGCTATCACTTCCAAATTCTCCAAATGCTACAGAGTAACCTATAAGTAAAAATGCCAATGATGCTACTGCATAAATCATGGTATTTACCATCAATACTGCTGAAACATTTTTAGTTCTTACAAGTCCCGCTTCCAACATTGCAAAACCTGGTACCATAAATATAATCAACGTCATTGCAAAAATTGCAAAAAACGTATCTAATACATAACTTACTGATCCTAAATCCATATTTGTCCTTGTCTATTTTTATCTTCTAAGTATAATGGATTTATTTTTTATTAGTGTTTATTGATTATTTATTTTTTATACAAATATGTACTTTTTATTCATAGAAGTGTTTTAAAGTATGTATATATTATGTACATAGAAGAAGTATATATTTTAAAAATAGAGGCTATAAACCTCTATTTAGTAGTATTTAAAAGTTTTCCCATTCATTATCATTTGAAGCAGAAACAATTGTCTTGTCTATTTTGACATCTCTTTTTTCTGTCATCTTACTTGTATCATATGAATTAGTTTGTGTGGTTTCCATATCCCCAATATCAATTGAATTTTTTCCTTCAAATTCTTTTGCATCTGCACTTTCAACTATACTATGTGAAATTTTTTCTGTTTCTTTTGCAATACTATCTGCACTGGCAGTATTTTGTGCATTTTCTTGAGTTAATTTATCCAAGCTATTTACCGCATCATTTATTTGAATAATTCCAGATTCTTGTTCTTTACTAGCGGTTGAAACATTTTCAATTAAATCAATTGTTTTACTAATGTTTTCATTTAAATCTTTATATCCATTAATCATATCATCAGATATTTTTTTACCATCTTCAGTTTTACTTTGTGCATTCTCTACTAATTCTTTTATCTCTTTTGCAGCTTCAGCAGATCTACTTGCAAGATTTCTAACTTCTTGGGCAACAACTGCAAAACCTTTACCAGCTTCTCCAGCAGTTGCAGCTTCCACAGCAGCATTCAGTGATAAAATATTTGTTTGAAAAGCAATTTGATCAATTACACCAATGGCATCTGAAATTGCAGTTGTTTGTTTATTAATTTCATTCATAGAATCAACTGTACTATCTGCTAGTTTTTGACCCGTTTCCACAGAGCTTTTAACCAGATTTCCATATTTTGCCATTTCATTGGTAGATAAGTTATTGGCTTTAAAGTTTGCCGTTAACTCTTCAATAGAAGCTGCTGTCTCTTCTAAGGAAGCTGCTTGTACATTTGATGCATTTGAAAGCTGATTTAAATTATTGGTTAATACATTTGTGTTTTGATTTAAAAGCATCCCACTTTTTTTATTTTCAACCAACATTTGGGTAATTGATTCTCCCAAGCTATTTATATCATTACCTAATTGAGCAATTTCACCTTCAACAGATTCATTATTAACAGCAGGTATAAAGTCAAGATTACGATAAGAATCCAGAACTACTGTAATTTTCTTAATATTTCCGTCCAGTGTTTTTAACATCTCATTAATAATATCTTTAAGATTATTTAAGGCAAGATTATTTGAGCTTAAAGAAATTTGATTATTTAAATGTCCATTATTTATCTTGTTGGCCACATCAATGGTATCATCAATTAATGCCTTTTCTTTTAAAATATTTTGTTTTGTATTTTCAATATTTTCATTAATAGATTCTGCCATTAACCCTAGTTCATCTCTATTTTTAACCTGCATAACTTCAATATCATCTCTCTTTCCATTAATAAATTCAAAGAAATCAGTCAACCCATTTTTAAGATTTCTGACATTTCCTATTATTCCAGATGAAATCATTTGAGAAGAAACCAAAGTAATAATAATAGCAATGATACTTAAAACTCCAAATAATATCATTGTATTATTAGACTCAGTTTTGATACTGTGAATAGTACTGTTTAAGTTTGCTTCTAAATACACTTCTACTTTTTTGAGTTTTGCAATTTTTCCATTGGTTTGAGTTAACCAATACTCTGCTGGATCAGCAAATAAAGAATAAGAAAGTTTGTTTAACGCAGCAATTGCTGGACCATGACTCACACCAACAACCATATCAAGCATTTTTAAATTTGCTTTTGATGCCCCTTTTATACCTTTATTATACGTAGTAAATACTGTTTCAATACTGGTTAATAAGTTTTTTTCCTGAGTTGAAACATTAGGTAGTTTTCTATACTCATCTATAAATACTTTCATTTTTTTATATTGTTTATAAATTCTATTTCTATATTTACTTTTCCCTTTTAAAATATAGTTTTTAAAATTGTGAATAATTCCACCATAACCGACCAGTCTTTGAATATCCATGACTAAAGCGTATTTTTCACTGGTATTTAACATGGTTTTTCTGATTCGATTTACTTCTTCAATATTTTTTCCAGAAACAACTTTTTTATAAAAGTCCGATGTTTTTTTATCTGAGTATTCAAAAAACTTTTCATCTAAAACTTTTTGTGCACTGATTAAATCTCTAAATCGTTCACTCATACCTTGTTCATATTTATCAATTTCTAATACATGAGTCCCAATGGCACCTTCAAGTGCAGCACTCTCTTTAGAAAGTAAAAAATTTACATAAGCTGTTAATTGTAGTGACAACTCTGGTTCAGCAGAAGTTTTTGCAATATTTCCAATAAGTTTTAAGAAGGGTTGATTGATACTTGTATAATAAGCAATACTGTCCATAGGTTCAATAGATAAGTCTATAACTTTTTTTCTATTGGCTTTTAATTTTTTTAATTGTAGTTTTGATTTCTTTAAAAAAGTATTAAATTCTTTGTTTTGTACACTCGCATCAAAATCCCTTAAAAAAAGTTCATATTCCTTTAAAATCTTTGAGGTCACTTTTATTTGAGTAAGAAGCTCAGTTTCAAACTTATCACCTTCAGAGACCAAAAATCCAATACTTAGGATTCTTTCATTTTGAATTTCATGAACAAGCTGGCCAATTTTAGTTGACATCATAATGACTTTTTCAAATTTCTCTAAATTGGTTGTTTTTGTATAAGAATCATATAACAGGTTAAAAACCAATATAACCACTACTAATAGGGGGATAACCAAAATACTAATCAGCTTTTGTTTGATAGACATGTTTTTTAACATATTATTTCCTTCATCATTTATATGTAACCTTATGATGTTATGACAATATCATGGCTAAGCTTAAACTAAAATAAATCATGTCACTATATTGTCACTAAGATTGTGTATAAGCTCAAAATATCAAATAATTATTCTAGAGTATAAATCAATATAGCTTTTGTTTTTCTAATGTTTTATTTTTAATATATTAGACATAAGGACAAGGCTTCACAAATAAAATATTGAAGTAAAAAAATACATTTTTTCCTTATCTTAGGCATAAAAAAAGGAGCAACACAAAGTGTCACTCCTTTTAACTTAATTTAACCTAGTGTGAGACTTTAAATAGCTTCACTACCTTTTTCACCAGTTCTAATTCTTATTACTTCATCAATAGAAGAAACAAAAATTTTACCATCACCAATTTTACCAGTTTTAGCAGCTTCAGTTATAGTTGATACTGTTTTTTCAACTTCATCAGCATTTACTACTAGTTCAATTTTAATTTTTGCAAGAAAATCAACAATGTATTCTGCACCTCTGTACAGTTCACTGTGACCTTGCTGTCTACCGTAACCTTTTACATCAGTTACCGTCATACCATTTATACCACTTTCAACCAAAGCCTCTTTAACATCTTCAAGTTTAAAAGGTTTGATAATTGCTTCAATTTTTTTCATATTTATTCCCTATTATTAAACCAACTCTACATACCTCTAAAGTTTTGGAGAGTTGATATATTTTTGTTAATATCAAGGCGGAAAGGTAAATTTTCATAGGAGCTTACTACGGTAAGTGAGTATGTAAATTTATCTTTTCAACGCAGATAGTGGCAAAAAGATGCCAGCTATCTAAAACTTTTATGCTCGTTTGAATTCTGGATAACACTCTAATCCAGTTTCGTGGATGTCAAGACCATTAATCTCAGTCTCTTCATCCACTCTTAATCCAACAACAACATCGATAATCTTCCAAACAATATATGATGAGATGAAAACAAATGCTCCAATTACAACGATACCTTTGATTTGAGCAATTATTGTTACTTCTGGATTGAAGATACCAACAGCTAATGTTCCCCAGATTCCTGCCACTAAGTGAACACTTAAAGCACCAACTGGATCATCTATTCTTAACTTGTCCCATAACGGTACTGCAATTACAACCAATGCTCCACCAACAAGACCAACAACAAAAGAAACAAGCATACCAAGATCAGGTCCAGCAGTTACAGAAACAAGTCCTGCCAATGCACCATTCAATACCATTGTTAAATCAACTTTTTTATAGATAAATTGAGTTAATAAAGCTGCCATTACTGCACCAGCACAAGCTGCCATATTTGTATCAGCAATAACCATTGCAATTCCATCGATGTCTGCTTTTGAACCCATTGCTAGTTGAGAACCACCATTGAATCCAAACCAACCCATCCATAAAATAAATGTTCCTAAAGTAGCCAATGTTAAGTTTGAACCTGGAATTGGTCTTACTTGTCCATTTTTACCGTATTTACCTTTTCTTGCACCCAAGATAAGAACACCTGCAAGAGCAGCCCATCCACCAACACTATGTACAACAGTTGATCCAGCAAAATCGCTAAAACCAGCTAATAGTCCGCCTAATTCACTTCCACCCCAGCTCCAGTGACCTTGGATTGGATAAATCACACCACTTAACACAACTACAAATATTAAGAATGGCCATAATTTAATTCTCTCAGCAACCGTACCTGAAATAACAGATGCCGCAGTTGCTACAAATACTACTTGGAAAAAGAAATCAGCCATTACAGGATAACCCATAGCTTCATTTGTTTTACCACTTAACATTGCACCACTACCAATAAATGCTCCACCATCACCATACATGAAGTTGTATCCAACAAAATAAAACATAATACAAGAAATAGCAAATAACGCTAAGTTTTTTGTAAGAATCGTCGCATTATTTTTTGATCGTGTCAAACCAGCTTCCAACATAGCAAAACCAGCTGCCATCCACATTACTAAAATTCCTGAGAATATAAACAAGAACCCATCAAGAATATATTTTACGTCTGCAAAATTTTCCATCTTCTTCCTTTTAATTTTAATCTACAGAAATTGTAATATAAAAGTGATCATTTTTAAATAGCCTAGCTGTATAAAAAATATACATTAGTGTAAATATTGTGTAATTGATACTATTTACTACGTATAGGAAAAGTAATTTATCTTCTATATACAATAAGTATCTTTTTAAATACAAATTAAGTATAATACGCAAATTAAAACATGATACGCGATTTATCAAGATAGGAAAAATATATGGAAAAAGAATTATCAAAAGTTGAGATACTTAAAGCTTCAAGACCTCCTTTAAAAGTCATTGATGACATTTATATAGAAGCAGAAGGTGGAGTGCCTTTAAGTGGTGATTATATTGGTTTATTAAAATGGTATGGGATGTATCCACATATAAATCATGGTAAAACTGAAGATAAGAACTATTTCATGAAACGAGTAAAACTTGTTGATGCTTCTATGAACTTAGAGCAACTAAGAGTGATGGGTGAAATTGGTGAAAAATATGCACAAGGTCTTATAGACTTTACTACAAGAGAAAATGTTCAATTCCATTATATAGAGATAAAAGACCTTCCCGCTATTTTTGACTTAATGAAATCAGTTGGTCTTACTTCAAGAATGGCATCAGGAGATGGTCCTCGTCCAATCGTTGCATGTCCCGTGGCTGGTATTGAAATGGGTGAAATTTATGATGCAACTCATTTGGTAAAAGAAGTTGATACATACTTTGATCAAAATTCTGACCAATATTCAAACTTTCCTCGAAAATATAAAATAGGAATTTCAGGATGTAAATGTGCTTGTACACCATATGAAATTCAAGATATAGCCTTCAGAGCATTTAAACAAGATGATGAAGTATTATTTGACTTAACGGTTGGTGGTGGTTTATCAAAATCAAAACAAATCGCTTACAGAGCAAAAAGATATGTGAAAATTGATCAAGTTAAAGACGTGGCAGTTGTATGTTCTGAAATTTTCAGAGATCACGGAAATAGACAAAGTAGAAACAAGGCAAGAGTTAGACATCTTGTTAATGATTGGGGTTTAGAAAAATTCGTTGCTGAAATAGAAACCAGACTTGGTTATACATTAATGACAGGTGAAGTTGAGCCTGAAGTTGAATCATATGAAAATAGAAACCATCTTGGTATTACTAAAGCAGCACAAAAAGGTGAATCATACATTGGATTTGCAACAAATGCTGGACGAGTTGCAGGTGCTGATTTTGTAAAAATGTACCACATACTTAAAAAATACGATGCAAAAGGTATGAGATTAACAACAACTCAAAACTTTGTTGTATTTGGTGTAAAAGATGAAGTTGCACAAAATATTGCAGATGAAATTGATGCTTTAGGTTACCCATATGAACCCACAATTTTTAGAGCCAGAATGCAAAGCTGTACGGGTAGTGAGTTCTGTAAATTTGGAATTACTGAAACAAAAACTTTTACACAAAAAGTTATTTTAGAATTAGAAGAAAAATTTCCCAACTTTGAAGAAAATATAATGATTTCAATCTCTGGTTGTGTAAATGCCTGTTCTCACCCTCAAATTTCTGACATTGGCTTTATTGGTTGTAAGGTTAAAAATGACGAAGGTAAAAGAGTAGAAGGATATGAAATTCATTTTGGTGGAAACTTAAAAGGTGAAAAAGCTTCTGTTTTTGCAAGTCCAACAGGGATTAAGATTCCGGCAACAAAAGTAACTGATTATATTGGTGATTTAATTACTCAATATCAAGCTGATCCAAAAGATACAGCTACATTTAAAGAATACATCGCTGCTATTCCTATT
>MAAG01000187.1 GCA_002163065.1 Arcobacter sp. 31_11_sub10_T18 | reverse complement strand
CAAGTACACAATGTGCACTTGGCTTTAAAGTTAACTCTAATTAATCTCTTAACAAGCTAGGCAGTAACTCTGCCGGCATATTTTGATAACAGATAGGACGTCTAAAGCGGATAATCGCTTCACTACCTACTGAGGTTGTCCTGATGTTAGTTGAGGCAGGAAATGGTCCGCCATGGTTCATTGAAGCACACACTTCAACACCGGTAGGCATCTGGTTATAAATCAAACGACCTACTTTATGAGCAAGGGTTAGGCTTAGTTCTTTAGATACAGCTAAATCACTGTCGAGACCGTGAATACTTGCTGTTAAGTTACCTTTAAGTAAGCTAACAAACTGCATCATTTCAGCAACATCTGCACAACGAACAACTAAGGCACTAAAACCAAAAACTTCTTCTTGTAATAATGGCGATTTAGCAAACGTAGCTAAATCAGTAGCAAATAGTGATGCTGAACATTCTTGCTCATTACCTGCTTGACCCGTAGCTAATAACGTAACACCGCTAAGTGTTTTGCGCTCTTCAACGGCAGCATTGTAACCAGCACACATTGCCGGAGTTAACATAACGCCAGCTCTTTGCTCCGTTAAGGCTTCACTAGCTGAAGTAATAAACGTTTGATAGTTTTCGCTTTTTCCATCACCAATAACTACCCATACGCCAGGGCTAGTACAAAATTGTCCTTGGCCCATCATTAATGAAGCAACTAAACCTTGAGCAATTTCTGCTCCGTTTTCGTTAACTTTATTTGGCATAATAAACTGCGGGTTAATACTGCCTAGCTCACCGTAAAAAGGGATAGGCTCAGCACGTTGATGTATTTGTTGTTGTAAAATCATACCAACACGTTCAGAGCCAGTAAAACCAACAGCTTTCACTAAAGGATGAGTAACAATCTGAGTCGAAATTGCGTAATTCTTACCTTGAATAAGAGAGAAAACGCCAGGGTCTAAATCACAGCTTTCAATTGCTTTTAATATAGCACGTGCTACTAATTCAGCCGTTGCTGGATGAGCAGCATGCGCTTTCATGACAACAGGACAACCTGCTGCTAATGCTGAAGCTGTATCACCACCAGCACAAGAAAACGCTAGAGGAAAGTTACTTGCTTCAAATACTGATACAACACCAAGAGGTCTAAGCATTTTTCTTAAATCATTTCTTGGAAGTGGTTGTCTATCAGGTAGTGCTGTATCAATACTAGCTTCCACCCATGAACCATCTCTTAAAAGTGTTGCAAACATTTTAAGCTGACCTACTGTTCGTCCTCTTTCACCTTCAATTCTTGGTCGTGGTAGATTTGATTCAGCCATTGTTCTTACAACTAGTTCATCACCTAAGTTCATGATTTCTTCTGCAATAGCATCTAAGAAATCAGCTCGTTGATTTTGAGTCTTTTGCTTATATACAAGAAATGCACTATTAGCAAGTGATAAAGCAGTACTTACTTCATCACTTGTAGCATGGTAAAAGTCACCATTCAGTGCATCTCCACTATTAATATCATAAATCTTACTACTCTTATCACCCTTAGCTGATAATTCATTTCCAATAAAGTTTTTACCGTGTATACTCAATTTATATCCTTTTTTATAATGCTGGTAGTTGTAACTGCTGGATAAACTCCAATAAATTTACATTTCATACTAACCATTTTAGATTACTTAAATTTTTTTCTATCATACTATCAATAAGAATTAATCTAATAAACCCAAGGCTTCAACTCTTTCTTTTGCTAGAATATATCTTGCTCGAACATCTTCAATTTGCTCTGAAGTTAATTTCTTACCAAGAGTACGAAGTCCTCCAACAGCATCATTATGATGAATTCCCATTGCAAACTTAAGGTATTCCATAAGCAGCGGTTGACCATCAAGATATGAAATAGAGTTCATAGCCTGAGAAACTTTGTATGCCTCAGCCCATTCTCCTTTTAAAACATACTCCTGCATTGTAACACTAGCTTTTGGGAAGACAGTACCTACACCTGTAATACCACCGCATGCTCCAGCAAGTCCAGCATATACAGTTACAGTGTCAACACCTGCCAAAATTTTTAAATCTTTGTTCTCTAAGATCAGTGTTTCAATAGTTGAAACATCTATAGTCGATATTTTAAGAGCAACTACTTCAGGTAGATCAGCAAGTTTTCTAAGAGTATCTGTTGAGATTGCATGATATCCGGCTGCATCAGGGTTGTTATAAGGCATAATTGTTACGCCTGCCTCTTTTGCAGCTGTTGCAGCAAGAGCATAGTACGCATACATATCTTCATCAGAAGGAACTGCCTTAGTTTTTGGAGGCATAACCATAACAGTATCCACACCAACCGTTGCTAGTCCTGCAATGATTTTAGCAATGTCTTCTTTAGTTTCTGCCACAGCTCCACTGATCAATGGAACACTATATTCTTTAGCAACTTCAGAAAGGGATTTAAGTAAAGAAAGACGCTGTTCGTTGCTTAGGTAACTATTCTCACCTAAAGTACCAGAAGCGACAAGTCCTCCCATTCTGCTTCCGCCCTTTCCTTGAGCTTTTAAAACATATTCAGCCTGTCTTCGTGTTTCATCAAAGTCAATTTCAAGGGCACCGGATTCTGACTCTTTTAGCCATGTAAACACGGCCGGCATAACCGTATAAAGCCAATCTGTACTAGTTCTTTCCATTATATTACCTTTTTGTCAAATAAATTATTTAACATAATTCTTTTAATTTAATTTGTATATCAGTAATATATTACTGATAATATATTACTGATATATCAGTTGATATATTAGAAGTATATCATATGTAATTTTATTTTACTCTTAAACATAACTTAAATTTATAAAATAATGATTTATATGGAAATTCAAGTAAAATATCAAAGTAAAGCCTATATATTCGCGCTTATCCCAGTGTTTTTCTGGGCAACAGTTGCTAGTGTATTTAAAATTAGAAAACTAACTCTTAGTGTTGCAGAGTTAGTTTTCTATGCTGTACTTACTTCAGTTGTTGCACTTTTTATTATTGTATTGATAAAAAAATTGTCTAAAGATGTCATTGCACATTTTAAAAAGAATTTTAAAATGATTCTTCTTTTAGTTATTTTAAATCCATTTTTACAATATATCATTTTATTTAAAGCATATGACCTACTTCCAGTTCAAGAAGCACAAACTATTAATTTCACGTGGGCATTAATGTTGACATATCTTTCTATACCATTGCTTGGACATAAACCAAAAATTACAGATTTGATTGCTGGATTTATTTGTTATTTTGGAGTATTAATTATTGCCACTAAAGGAGCACCCTTCTCTTTAGAGTTTACAAATACTTATGGAGTAATACTTGCTTTACTTACAACAATCATTTGGTCTTTATATTGGATTTACAATACAAAGATAAAGGTAAACCCAGTTGTTGGTTTATTTTCCAATTTTTTAATCGGTCTGCCTTTAGTGTTTATATACTATATATGTAGATGAATTTTCAATTCCAAGTTTGGAAGGTTTATTATGTTTTAATTGACTTCTTTGTAATATGTCTGTGTGATATACTTCTGATATATCAACTGATATACTAGAAGTATATCACAGTTTATTTTACTTTTTTATTGAAGTAAACTTAAATTTATTATTCTTATTTGAGGTATTTTATCTCTACATATAAAGGTTATCTATATGAAAAATCAAAAACTTGCGTACATATATGCACTAATAGCTGTATTCTTTTGGTCTACAGTTGCCAGTGCTTTTAAATTGTCATTAGAGTATTTCACTCCTTTAGAGTTGGTATTGTATGCAGTGTTAACTTCCATACTCACTTTGTTTTTAATTTTGGTGTATCAAAATAAATTAGGGCTCATAGCAAAACATTTTAAAAAGAATTTTTTTATGATTTTATTTTTAGGACTATTAAATCCTTTTTTGGAGTACATCGTATTATTTGAAGCCTATGATATTTTACCCGTACAAGAAGCACAAACCATCAACTATACCTGGGCATTAATGCTAACCTATTTGTCTATTCCTTTATTGGGACATAAAATACATCTTACTGATTTTATAGCAGGACTCATTTGTTATTTTGGAGTTTTGATTATTGCAACAAAAGGGTCACCGTTATCTTTAGACTTTACAAATGGTTACGGTGTATTTTTAGCATTACTTACAACAGTATTTTGGTCTTTGTATTGGATATTCAATACCAAAGTAAAAGTAGACCCAACTGTAGGAATCTTTTGTAACTTCTTAATATCCTTGCCTTTTATACTTGTTTATCTTGCATTCACAGAAGGATTTAGAATGCCACAAATTGAAGGTTTGTTTGGTGCAGCCTATGTGGGACTATTTGAAATGAGTATTACCTTTTTGTTTTGGTTAAAAGCCATGAATTATACAAACTCAACTACAAAAATTGCAAACTTAATTTTTATTGCACCCTTTTTATCTTTGGTACTTATTTACTTTATAGTAAAAGAAGAAATTCTTTTATCTACAATTACAGGGTTGGTATTAATCATAGTTGGATTACTCATACAACAAAGTGGTGCTATTAAAGATAAGGTGAAAAAACGTAAAGTAAATGCTTAATTTAAGCATTTACTTTACTCACTCTAGATACATACCCTTCTTTAGTAAGTATTCATCTAAATAAAAAAATAACAACCTCTCCAAATTACACATTCATAAAGATTAGTCATTGGCAGTCGCTTCAATTTCGAACATAAGTCCAGGAATAGCTAACCTGGTCACACCCAATAGAGTCATGGGAGGAGTAGCGTTTATTGGTCCAAATCGAGCGCCAAGCACATCGAAGTGTTTCATAGCTTCGTCCACATCTGTGGTATAAATATTAAGCCGTGTGATATTTCCAGGACCCATTTCAGCAGTCCTAAGGACAGCCTCAAGGTTATCTAGGGATAGAGTAATCTGTTTCCTCATATCTTCCAAGTGTTGAGGGTTACCTTTAGAATCTACCGAGGTCTGTCCTGCACATACAAGTTGGCGCTTTGCTCCCTCTATTATTTCGCCTTGGTTATATCCCACATTCAATGACCACGACCATGGATTAACAGGTATTCGTTTCATAGTTTATCTCCAATTAAATAATTTACCAGACTATCCTCTGGCATTGAAGTTATTATAACTGCTGGTACTGACAACCCTATGTCAGGAGGGTTTTTATTTTTCTGATTTTTTGCCCCAGTGCGCCCAAAGTTGAGCTGAGAACTGCTGTAAAGACTTTTTAATTGAATCACCTCTGATTATTTCAATATCATTGGTGTATTGTAGCAGCCATCGGGCCATATATTCAGGCACATGGGTCAAAAATCGCATTTTTACACCATCTTTTTGTCGCTCCTCCTCGATAAATCCAAACATATATCGTTGTTCACCAACAAATCGTGCAGACTCAAAAGTAAAAAAAATTTCAACTTCTTCGAGTTCTTCTCTTCTAGATTGCTCATTAAGATACTCATGTAGAGTTAACCTGCTGTGGCGAATAAAATTCTCGTCTTGTGGAGAAAACGATACAATTCGATCAAGTCGAAAGTCACGGTACCCTTCACGCAATCGACACCATGCAATAAGATGCCAATGCCAGCTATAGTAAAAAAGCCCAATTGGTTCAATTTTCCGTATAGTATGGCTATTACTACTAAGAGCGGTATAATCAATTTCAACCACTTGTGCTCTCACAAGAACACTTCGACATTCACGTAACCAGTTATCAGTGCTGTACCCTAATTCTTCCTGCTCTTTTAGTGAATCATATTCTTTTGTGATACCCTGGTTAATCATATCATCTATGGGAAAATGACTACCAGTAGGTAACACTTTAATATCCTCATCAAACGAACTTAGGTAATCTTTATCACCACTATTGATTACTGATCTAACTTTATTCAATGCCTGTTTAAAATCTTGCAATGAGTTCTCATCAAGACTTGATACCAGCAGTTTTTCCCCAAGTAACAAAGAAGAAGCTTCATCTAGTGTAAAGCTAATTGGAGGTAAACGATAACCTTGCTCAATAAAGTATCCAACACCCGCTTCAGCTCCTATAGGTACACCTGCATTTTCAAGAGTTCTAATATCTCGGTAGATTGTACGTTCACTTACATTAAAATAATCTGCTAAAAATTGAGCTGTGACTATTGAGCGTGTTTGAAGTAATAGTAAAAGTGATGTGACCCTGTCAAACCGGTTCATCGACTAAGCATTCAGTGAGCGCCTAATAGAATAAGAATCTTGCTCTTTTTTAACAACTACTTCTAAATCAAAAACTTTAGAGATATTTTCGCTTGTTAGTACCTCTTCCTTTAATCCTTGTTTAAAGATTTCATTATTTGCTATTAATGCTACATGGGTAATTTCATCAAAGATTTCTTCCACATGATGGGTAATAATAATCACTGTTAATTTTTTTGTTAGTTTTTTGATTAAAGCAAGAAAATTCATTTGTGCTTTAATATCAAGTCCAGCAGTAGGCTCATCCAATAACAAAGCTTTTGGATTGTAAATCAAAGCTCTTGCAATAATACATTTTCGAAGCTCCCCTGTTGACATTTGATTGGCTCTTTTTTCACTTAAGTGAACTATTTCTAAGGATTCAATAATTTCTTTGGTTCTATCATTTTGTTCTTGAGTAAATATATGATGTTTAATTTTTCCCAAACTTGCAAAAAAACCAGAACGTACTATTTCAAAGCCCGTTGAAAATTTCGCATTGTACAAAAAATCATTATGTAAGTCATTGGTAATAATTCCAAAGTTCTTTTTTAATTCAAATACATCCCAAGTTTCTTGTTCTAAAATCTCCTTTTTAAACTTCTCATGGGTATTGGGATACAAGTCATTTGACATTAATTTAATCAGTGTGGATTTTCCAGATCCATTAGCTCCTAAAATAACCCAATGTTCACCTTCTTTTATGGTTAAGTTCACTTTATTTAAAACCAAAAACCTATAATCATATCCAATATTTACATTCTCAAAATTTATAATATTCATTTTTATCCTTGTGCATCTTTTTTATAATAATATAGAATATATTAATTTTTAGTAAATAATTCGAGATACTTAATCATACTTTAAATACTATGTCAAAAAAATGTACTAATCATAACAATATAATGAATATTGCAAAAAAACGTCATAAATATGTTATATTTATGCCACTTTATTAAATTAATTCTGATACAATTTGATGATTATAAAATATAAGACGAAGGAAATAATATGACATACAACAAACTATTCTTCCCAATTGGTGGTGGAGAAGAGCTAAGAACAAGAATTCATGGAGCTTTATTAATAGGAAAATATTTTAAATCACATTTAGAAGTATTTAAATCTGAAGCGAAACCTAGTCAAATAATGAAAATAGATGAGACACTACCTCCTTCAATTTTAAAAGAACTTAATGCAATGGTAAAAGATAGACAAGCAGAAGACTTAGTCATTCATGAAACATTGTTTAAAGAAGAAGCACAATTATTGGGTGTTGAAATTTCTAATAAAAGAGTAAAAGGTGTTGCAACTGCGGAAGTAATTACAGGAAGTGGTTATAGAAGTAAGTTAATTGCACAAGAATCTAAATATTGTGATTTGGTTGTAGTAGCGTCTCCTCCAAATGGAAAAATTACTGCTACTTTTGAAACAACAGTAACACAAAGTGGAAATCCTGCAATTATGTTCCCTAGAAAAATGGACAAGTTTTCTACTGATACTGTTGTAATTGGTTGGAATAATTCTCCAGAAGCAGCTCGTGCTATTTCTTTGGCAATTCCAATTATGCAACAAGCTAAAAAAGTTCTTATTGTTACAGCAAAAGAATATTTAACAGATTCTGGTCAAATTGATAAACTTGTATCTTATTTAGCTTGTAATGATATTGATGCATCTTATGAGATTGTACAAACAACAAGAATTCCTGGACAAGCTTTATTAAATAAAGCTACTGAAGGTAAATTTGATTTAATTGTTGCAGGTGCATTTGGACAAAAAGGTATTAAGGAAATTATGTTTGGTGGTACAACAAAGTATGTACTAGAAAATACTACTATTCCAGTATTTATGTCTAACTAATCATTTAAAACAACTAAACTGATTAAAAAGGGAAAACTTTAGTTTTCCCTTTAAGTATAATCACGATTTATTTGATTAGATTTATTGCAAATTCTCTTGCTTCTTTTGTAATATCTTCCCCACTAATCATTCGAGAAACTTCTTCAATCTTTTCATCTTTATTTAGAACACGTACAGTAGAAACACCATCTTTTTTATCAACTAAAAAATGTTGATCAGCAGTTGCTGTTAATTGTGGTTGATGTGAGATAGCAAAGATTTGATAGGTTTTAGATAACGTTGATAATACATTTGCAATAGCATTACTTTCTTTACCACTTAAGTTGGCATCAATTTCATCCAAAAATAAAATTCCACCTTGTACTATTTCAAAACCACTCATAGAAGTTAAAAGAGCCAGTCTAAGACGATTAAACTCTCCACTACTAATGGTATCAAGATTAACACCATTTAATTCAAATATAACGGTATTAGCACCACTGATATCTAATGTTTTATCTTCTAACGTGATTTTTGCATTGGATAAGTATAAAAACTCTAAATAGTAGTTGATTTTTTCTTCTAAAACTTTAGATGCATCATTACGTTTCTTCGTTAACTCTTTTCCCAACTCTTCACAAGAGTCAAACAACTCTAATTCTTGTTTTTCCAAAAGAGATTTTTCAAAGGTAATATTTTCATATGAATCTAACTCTTTTTGTTTTTCATCTTTATAAATCAAAGCTTCTTCAATACTTCCAAATCTTTTTTGTAAAGAAGAGAGTTTTTCAATTCTATCCAACACATTTTCGATATCCAATTCCTCTAACTCACTGAGGGTATCATTGAAACCTTCAAAAATGTTATTGAGCTCATTAATACTTTCATCAAAAAAACCAGAATCAACTTCCATAAGTTCTAGAGCAGTTGAAACTGCATTTGATGAATCAAAAATTACTGAGGCTTTTTTTATGGCATCTTCTATTTTATCTTTGCGTGAAAGTTGCTTTTTAATACGATTTAGTTCTTCATATTCATCAACAGCAGGATCAATAGCAGTTATTTTTTCAATTTCATATTTCGCATATTCTTTTAAGTCTTCAATTTTCAACTCATCTTGTCTAATTTTTGAAAGTTTTGCTTTAACAGTAGAGAACTCTAAAAAAGTTGATTCAAAATCTTCTTTTAGTTTTGAAAACTTCTTGGACTTAATCACACAAAGTTTGTCTAAAAAAGTAATAAGTTTTGCACTTTGAAAGTCACTCACATCTCTTAAATGAAGATGTTTAACAATATTGTGAGAAAATGTAAATAGATTCTTTTTTGAAATACTTTGATTATTAATAAAGTATCTTACTTTTTCTTTTTTTATCTCTTTAATAATAATATCGTCGTTTGAGTCAATATCAAAAGCTTCATTGGTAATACCTGCACTTGAAATACTAGTCTCACCCAATGCAGCTTTCGCATCTTTATATCCAAAAAGTGACAAAAAGGCATCCATTAAGATTGATTTTCCGGCACCACTGGGTCCTGTAAATACAACCAATCCTTTTTCAAACTCTAAGTCAACTTCCTTAAAAGATAAAAAATCTTTTAAATAAAATCTATCTATCATTATATATCAACCTTTTTTTCATTATTAGTCGCCCCATTGAAGTTTATCATTTAACACTTCAAAATAATTTCTTTCAATTCTATGAATTAATTTTGCTTTTTTATTTGCAATTTCTATTTTAATACTCTCACCATGTTCAATTTCATAACTGTCTTGCCCATCAATGATAATAACTGCACCCTTTTTATCTGTAATAGTAAACTCAATAACAAAGTTTGCAGGTAAAACCAATGGTCTTTGTCTCAAACTATGAGGGGCAATAGGTGTCACAATAAAGGCATTGGTTAAAGGATATACCAATGGACCTCCCACTGATAAGTTATAAGCAGTAGAGCCTGTTGGAGTTGAGATAATGATACCATCTCCATAATAAGAGTTAAATAATTTTCCATCAATTTTAGCATCTACTTTTAACATACTATTAACAGATTTTCGAGTGATTACAATATCATTAAAGGCCACAAATTTTTTATTTGAGGTTACC
Source organism: Arcobacter sp. 31_11_sub10_T18 (assembly GCA_002163065.1). Lineage (GTDB taxonomy): Bacteria > Campylobacterota > Campylobacteria > Campylobacterales > Arcobacteraceae > MAAG01. The sequence goes on along the minus strand of MAAG01000187.1, from coordinate 14,018 downwards.
CCTTTAATCATCATTCGTTTGTCAATTCGATACTCATCGTTTTTAAGTTTTAAAAGAAAAGAAGGCACTTCCTTTAACATGATATCAGTTAGAAAGCCCAGAGTTCCTAGGTGAATTCCTAGAAGTGGTTTTTCAAATTTGTACGCCCGTCTGGCTACAGAAATCAAAGTTCCATCTCCACCCACTGAAACCAAAAAATCACAGCTCATACAAACTTCATCAAAATCTAATCCCTCAAGTCCAATCATAGAAGCACTATTACATTCTAATAGTACTTCTATTCCTTCACTTTCAAAATAGGATTTAATTTCTAAGTAAACGTCTTTGATTTCAGGGGCATTGGGTTTTAAAACAATACCTGCAATTTTTATGTTTGTGAGTTTTTCTGTGTTTTGATTGATTTTCATATTTATCTTTCGTGTAATGCACCCTGTTTGGTTTTTAAAATAGGTTTTAACATAAAATCAAGTATTGTTTTTTTACCCGTAACAATATCAACACTTGCAACCATTCCTGGGATAATAGGTAATTTTTTACCATCTTTTTCTAAATAATTTTTGTCAGTTTTTATAACAATCTTATAATAACTTTTTTGATCTTTACTTTTCTCATCCACAATACTATCAGCAGATATTTCTATAATTTGACCATCAAGTCCACCATAAATAGCGAAATCATAAGCCGTTAGTTTAACAATTGCTCTCAAACTTGGGTTAATAAAAGCAATATCTTTGGGATCAATTTTTGCTTCAATAAGTAAAACATCACTATCAGGAACAATTTCGATTAAATCCATACCTGATTTAACAACTCCACCAATAGTATTGATATTAATAAGTTTAATGATTCCATTAACAGGAGAAGTAATAACAGTTTTAGCCAATTTATCTCGCTCAGATACCAATTTAGATTCTAGTTTTTTAATCTCAGCATTGACTTCTTGTAATTCTAAGATTGCTTCACTTTTAAAGTTCTTTAATTTCTCAATGATTTTATTTTTTGCTTCTTTAACAGCTAAGTCTGCACGTGGAATTGAAAGCTCAGTGGCTTTAATATCTCCATCAATTGTATTAAGTTCTTTTTTAATTGTAATTAATTCAATTTTTGATTTTGCGCCTGATTTAACAAGTTGTTCTACAGTAGTCAATTCTTCAAGGGTTAAAGCTCTACTTTTTTTAAGTTGTGTTTTAGTACCTTTCATCTCAATAATCTCTTGAACTTTTTGAGCCAATTGAGATTCAAGGATTTCAAGCGTACTTTGAAATTCTTCAATACGAGAAATAAATATAATCTCTTCGTTAACGATAAAGTTTTGTGCATTTTTGTCCAGTGTTTTTGAAAATTTTAAACTGGGTATTGTAGCTCTTGGATTGATATTATATTCAGCTTCTAATCTAACTTTTTTAACCAAACCAGCCCAATAAGCTTGTCTATTTTCTTCAAGAGAAGCTTGAAATCGAGTAGTATCAATTCGCATGAGCGCTTGACCTTTAGTTACATGAGTACCCTCTTTGACCAAAATATGGGAAACTACCCCACCATCAAGATTTTGCAAGGTTTGTATTTTTTCAGAAGGAATAACTTTACCTTCACCCCTTGCTAATTCATCTATTTCAGAATAAGATGCCCATAATATTACACCTACAAAAAAAGAAACAATTATTATAAAAAGAGTGTCCATTTTTTTGCTCACTCGTGCATTTGCTTGTGCATGTAATGCGTGTACAAAATTTACATCTGATTTTGCCATTTTATACCTTTTTTTGCGGTGTTTTTTTCTTCGCAGTTAATGCTTGAAGGACTTCTTCTTTAGGACCATCTGCAACTATTTTACCATCATCCATAACAATCAACCTATCAACTAAAGATAAAACGGATGGTTTATGAGTAACCATAATTAGAGTTTTATCTTTTACAATTTCTTTCATTCTTCGTTTAAATATTTCTTCAGTTTGTCCATCCATTGAGTTAGTTGGTTCATCCAAAATCATAATATTTGGTGTGGTTAAAAGAGCTCGAGCCAGGGTAATAGCTTGTCGTTCCCCTCCACTTAAACCTTCACCTCTTTCACCCACAATTAAATCATAACCAGCCTCATGACGACCTAGAAAATCATGAACTCCCGCAACTTTTGAAGCTTTTAAAATCTCTTCATCACTTGCATACTGTTCACCAATTGTAATGTTGTCTTTCACTGTACCCATAAATAAAAATGGTTCTTGAGGTACACATCCAATGGCTCGTCTTAAATCCACAGGATCTATTTGTCGAATATCAGTTTTATCAATTAAAATAGATCCTTTAATAGGAACATACAAATTCATAAGAAGTTTCCAAAGAGTTGATTTTCCTGAACCTATTTTACCAATAATTGCTACTTTTTCGCCTTGTTTTATAGTTAAGTTAATATTTTTGAGAACATCAAAGTTTTGACCTTTATAAGAAAACATTACATCTTTAAAAACGATATCCCCATTTAAAGCTGGACGGCTTAAATAATGTTGGGCATCGGTTCTTTCAACTGGCATTTGCATAATTTCATCAATATTATTTAAAGATAACATCGTTCTGTCAAAACGAATAATCATTCCTACTATTTGAGCAACGGGAGCCACAACTCTTCCATTTAACATCATGGTTGCAATAATAGCACCCATAGTCATAGCACCTTCAGCTGCTAAGTAAACACCTGTTACCACAATAGCAATATTTGAAAACTGAGATAAAAAGGCAGTGAAAAACGTCACAATCTGAGACATAAAATGTGCTTTTTTACCAAAATAAGAAGTTTGATTAATTGAATTTTCCCAGTGAGTTCTCATTCTATTTTGAGCTCGTACACATTTAATAATTTCTAAACCAGAAACTGTTTCCGTTAAAGTAGTTTGTTTAATTTGATCTTCTTTGGCTGATTGAAGAACGACTTTTTTAATAGGCTCTTGCATATACCATGAAAAACCAAAGGCAATTAAAACTGTAAATATAGAAATATACCCTACTGGACCACCAATGAAAAATATAATTGCAATAAAAATTACAATAAAAGGTAAATCAACAATGGCTGAAATAGTAGCACTGGTAAAAAAGTCCCTTACACTTTCAAAAGATTGAAGACGACTTACAAACTGTCCTGTTGAGGCAGGTTTTTCATCTAGTCTGATATTTAGTAGTTGATCAAATATTTTGCTGGACATAACAATATCTGCTCGTTTCCCTGCGACCTCAATAAAATGAGCCCTCATCAGTTTTAAGATAAAATCAAAAACCATTACAACTAAAATACCAATAGCTAAAACCCATAAAGTCTCTAACGCATTATTAGGAAGTACTCTATCATAGACATTCATTGTAAACATTGGAGTAGCTAAAATAAACATATTAATAATTAAAGCTGCAAATACAACTTTGGTATAAATACTTTTATTTCTTTTCATTGCTCCCCAAAACCAACGTTTGGGTTGATCTACTGTCACTTCTCTTTTAACACGGTTGTCAAAGTTATAAGCTGGTTTGATAACCAACATATAACCATTGTACTCAAGTGCCAATTTATCAATATCTACAATAGTTTCCCCAGGATTAATATCTGGCATAATAACGGTTGCTTTATTTTTATCATAATCAATATCAAGAATTAAACACGATCTATTTTTTCCAAGCATTAATACAGATGGCATTGCTAAAGTTGATAAATTATTGATATCACGTTTAACTGTTTTGGTTATCAGCCCTATTCTTTTGGCAGATTGAGAAAACATAGAAGGAGACATAACATTGTCATAAATTGCAAGTCCTGTAGTTAATGATTCAGCAGATGCTGGTCGTTCGTGGTATTTTGATAATACCAATAAACAAGCCAATAAAGTATCAACATCTCTAGTATCGGCCATGTTTTCTAATTCATCGTAAATGATTTCTTCATCTAATTTCAAACTTTCAGTTGAGTTGCTCACAGTTACTCCCCAATTCTTTTATTGTATTTTTTATATAATTTTTGATGTACATCCAACTTATTAACAAAAGGTTTATTTCGTTTAAGTGCCGATCCAAGCTTTTCTAAGGCCATTCTAGTCTCAAGTGCCGAGTCGTATATACCATAAATTAATCTAACACTATTTTTAAATTTATATGTCAGTAATTCATCTTGGATGTGATGTTTCACTCTAAATAAATTTGAATCTTTAAAGTTATTTAGAGTAGCTAAGCTAATAGTATATCTCTCTTTGTTTTCATTTAAAAATTTATCTTTTAACACTGTATTTTTTACTTGAAGTGTTTGAGCTTCAAGCTCATTATTAGGTTCTTCTATTAAAGAAACTTTAGTAGTATTTTCAAGTATTTTGGTACCTTTATCTAGCACGGATACTTCTTTTAAATTTATATCTACTTTTTCACTTACTTGCGTGTTATTAAATTTTTTATACAGTTTTTGATAACCCTTGATTTTTCTCACATAAGGATGAGTGCTTAACACAAAAGGATGTAATACTTTACTGGCATTAACTGCTTCTTGAAAGCTATCATAAACACCATGAATTAGTTTTACTTTTTCTTCATAGGCAAATACTAGTGAGTTTTGTTCAAGTCCATAACGGTTGCTGTACAAAGATGCTCTTTGCATGTTTTCAAAGTTTAATATCATAATTGTATATTTATTTGACGTTTCACCCAAAAATTCTTTTGCTAGTTTATTTTCGCCCATATTACTTGTGCTAATAATTTTGATACTGTCTTCAATAGTCTTGCTTGTTTCTTCAGGTTTTTCAGATGATAAAGATGTACTTTCATTCACTTTTATCTCATTATCAATTTTCTCTAGTGTATTTGAAACTTTCGCTTCACCGCTTAGTATTTTATTATTAAGTAAGTCATCATCATGTAAATTTTCTTTGTCAGAAAATTCTTCTACTTTGTTGTCTTCATTCTCAGCTTGAATAACAGTATCTACAGTTGGAGACTCAATTCCTTCAAGTTTCAGAACTTCTGCTACAAGTACTTCATCAAAACTTGCTTCCTCAATATTAGGAACAGAAGACTCATCATCTAGTGTTAAATTATCCATTGGATTTTCAGCATCAATTTCTACTGTTTCTATTTCTTCAAGTAAAACATCATCACTTGTTTCAATACTAATATTTTCTTCTTTACTTAAGAGTTCATCTTTTATCATATCTTCAATAACTAAATCTTCTGATGTGTTATTTTCTAGTTCTTCTGAAATATTGTTTATTTCCCTTGCAATCAAAGTTTCACTCTTATCTTCAAGTAATACTTCCTCAATTTGATTAACAATTTTATGGTTAACTTTAAGAACTTCATCGTGGCTATCTTCTTCCATTATAACCATCTCTTCGGTTGCAGGTTCAATCATTGGTTTTATTACGATTGATTCTACTTTTGAATCAATTGTTACCATTGAAGCTGGTTCATTATTTACTTCTAATTTATGTTCTTCCATGATTTGTTCAACTTCTAATTCGTTCACTTCATCATTTTCTTCATTGGAATCTAAATTATCTAAACCATATAGTTTTTGTACATCGTGAGCATTTTGGATGATTGGATTAATATCTTCAATTTTATTAATTTTTACCAAATCAAGTTTTGCTTCCTCTTTTGAACCATAAACACCATAAACAAGTTTGATTAATTTTTTATTTTCTTCAAATCTAAATGCAAATACTTTATCAAATAAAGCATGTTCTTCAACAAAAGAATATAGAGCTTCTACTGAATTAAATGTAGTCATATTGATTACATAATCTGTTTTTTTAGCATTTAGGAATCTTGATTTTGCATCTTGATTGTTAATTATTAATTCTAACTCTTCTATTTGGTTGTCAATATTTTTCTTAGTTGTTTTTGCTTTAACACTCTGTCTTGGTTTTACTTTTTTTAACAATTCATAATTTACATTGTATTTTAAAAATAAATCCTTATGTTTTTTAATGGTATCAATAATGAACAAGTCTGAATCCAAATCTTTACTGATTTTATTTAACGCAACTAGTGCCTCATCATACGTATCATATATTCCATTAATTAATTTGACATAATTTAAATTATCACCAAATTTATAGATAAACGTATCATCTAAGGTTTCATTTGAAGCTACAAATTCATTTGCATTTTTAATAGATGAAAATGTTGTTAAGTTGAGGGTAAATTGACTTTCCTCTGAATTTAACAATCTATCTTTAAAACTTTTGATTTCAATGATTTCTTCTAGAACTTCTGTTTCAGAGATTTTTGTTTTTTCTTTTTGAAGTGACTCGACATCATTACTTACTTCATCTTTGTTTTCATTCGCAGGTGTATGACTTTCATCAATTTCTTTTTCTAGTTCTTCTGAGTATTGAATCTCTTCATTTACAGCAGAATCTACCTTATCTTCAATCATTGTGTCATGAACATTGGAATCAGCAGTAGAATCATCTATTACATCTTTGATTTCAAGGTTACTTTTTTTAATTTTATAAATATCATCTAAAATATCTGAAACTAAATCTTGAACAAGTTTTTCTTTTTCTGCTTCTTCATCTACAAAGTCATTACCTGCTAAGTCTGCTTCAGTAACAACACCTTCTTGACCATCTTCAGCCAATAAGTCCTCAATTTCTGAAAGGTCTTCATTCACAACTTCTTTTTCAACTTTTTTGATTTGTTTTGGTTCAAGGTCAACAACAATATCTTCACATATTTGATTCTGAGACAAAACAATAGTATCACTTAGTCGGGAAAGTATCAATAAGATTTCATAATATGATTTAAGAAGACTATATTCTTCTTCAATAAGTTGAGTTTTTGCATTAAACAATTCTGCTTCTGAGTTAAGGATATCAATAAAAGTACGAGTTCCCCCAGAAAACTGTTCTTTATAAACAGATAATATTTCTTTGTTTTTTTCAACATAGAGTTTTAAATAAGTAATCTTATTTGTTGAGTTCAGATAATCAGAATAAGAACTTTTTATGTCTTCTTCAATAACATTCACTGTATCATCAAGTGTTTTTTGGGACTCTTGCAAAAATATTCTCTCACGTTGTGAAGACGAAACATCTTTAAAACCATTAAAGAGATTATAGTTCAACAACAGTTTAGCACTAGTGGAGTGACTCTTTGAATCTTTGGTGTCTAAGTCATTGTCATATTCTTCAGTTAATTGAAACTTCAAGCTAGGTAAAAATCTTGATTTTTCTTGGGAAATAATTGCTCTTTGTACTTTGATATTTTCCATTTCTTCTAGAATAACATAACTGTTTCTTATACTGTCAAGTTTTGCTTCATCCACATCAGCTGGCACAAGAGAAGTATCAATTTGAGGTCGACATATTTTATCACTTGGCTCAAAACCAACCAGTTTATTAAAAGAATGAATAGAGAGGTCATTGTCATTTTTTTGTTGGAAAAATTTTGAAGTTGCTAAGAATAGTTTTGATTCAACTTGTATACGATCTAGAGTTTCACCACTAACGTCTTCACTTTCTTTTGCAACATCCAAATAAGATTCATGAATGACTAGATTGTTTTCAGACAAGATCAATAACTCTTTAAATTTAACCAAATCTAAGTAAGACTGAACGGCTTCATGAATGATATTTTCAATGGTAAATATGTTACTAATTTTTGTTTTTTGAAAGTTTGCTGATGCCTCATCAACTCGCGCACTTGTCAGTCCGCCATCAAACAACATTTGCTCCAGTTGTATTTGAGAGTTGTATCCACTTTTATTTACTTGAGTTTGACTTCCACCCTCAGGATTTTTGATTTCTTTTTTGTTTTCAAGAAATATATCTAAATCAATGGTAGGATAAAAACCAGCTTTTTCTTCGTCAATATAATATCTATACGCTTCTGTATTTTTTTGGATTGAAAGTACTTCTGGATTATTTGCCAGAGCTCTTTCCACTGCTTCTTTTAAAGTCGTTGCAGGGCTAGAGTTAAATAATAAAAAAGGAAATAATAATGTTATCGCATTAATATGTTTCATTCTGCACTTTTTAAAATAAATTTTTTACCCAATATATACCTATAATCTATCTATACTAGCTAAAAGTCAATAAACAAATTATTAAAATTTTCTTTAATGTCTTCGTTTTGAAACTTTTTAAATTATTTTTTCTCTTTTGTTATTTAATAAACTCAGGTTAACTATGTACAGCGATAATTTGGTGTTTTTATAATAATTATTCGATTTTTTGTTTTTTTGTTTTTTGAATATTATTTTGCTCTTAGTTTTGGAAAAATAATTTTTTATCTTTTGTTGTTTTAGGATGGGAATGTTTTGGGTTTGTGATGGTTTGGTTGTTGTTGGTGAGAGTCTAATTATGATTTGTAATTTTATATGAAAAAAGCCCCAACACATAAGTGCTGAGGCTTTTTAAAGATTATGGGTCGTGCGTGTTAGGATTTGAAGCCTATCAGCCTTACCGGACCTTTTGGTGTAATTACGAAATTAAAATTTCTATTACACAGGCAAAAGCTCGTTAAAATCTAAAAGAGTGACGCAGGTCACTCTTTTTATACGATTTTAACCATTTCTCTTTTTGATGATTTCTTCAGAAACATTCTTAGGAACGTCCATGTAGTTATCAAAAATCATAGAATATGTTGCTCTACCTTGAGACATAGATCTTAAGTCAGTAGAGTAACCGAACATTTCAGCCAATGGAATCATTGCCACAACTAGTTTAATACCAGCTCTGTCATCCATAGATTGAACTTGTCCTCTTCTTTTGTTAACATCACCAATAACATCTCCCATGTAATCTTCAGGAGTTTCGATTTCTACTTTCATGATAGGCTCAAGAATAACTGGTTGAGCAGCATCACTTCTACAACCTTTTTTGAATCCCATAGAAGCAGCAAGTTTAAACGCCATTTCAGATGAATCTACATCATGGTATGAACCATCATATAAATCAACAGAAATATTAACCATTGGGTAACCAGCAAGAATTCCACCTTGCATAGCTTCTTGACAACCTTTATCAACAGCAGGGATATATTCTTTAGGAACAGATCCACCTTTGATAGATGTTGTAAATAAGTAGTTATCTTCACTATCAGCTGGTAATGGAGTAAGTGTTAAATATACGTGACCGTATTGACCTTTACCACCAGATTGTTTAGCGTATTTGTACTCAATTTTAGTAGCATTTTTAATAGTTTCTCTATATGCAACTTGAGGAGCACCAACTTCAGCTTCAACTTTAAATTCTCTTTTCATTCTATCAACAAGGATTTCAAGGTGAAGTTCACCCATTCCTGAAATAATAGTTTGTCCAGTTTCTTCATCAGTTTTAACTCTAAAAGATGGATCTTCTTGAGCTAGTTTACCTAGAGCAACACCCATTTTTTCTTGGTCAGCTTTAGTTTTTGGCTCAACTGCAACAGAAATAACGGGATCCGGGAAGTCCATTCTTTCTAAAATTACAGGATCTTTTTCGCTAGCAAGAGTATCACCAGTGATTGTAGACTTAAGTCCAACAACTGCACCAATTTCTCCAGCGTAAAGCTCAGAAACTTCTTCTCTTTTGATGGCATGCATCTTAAGAAGTCTTCCGATTCTTTCTTTTTTCATTTTTGTTGAGTTCATTACATAAGTACCAGATTTTAAGATTCCTCTATAAATTCTTGTAAATGTAAGTTGTCCAACAAATGGATCTGTCATAATTTTAAATGCAAGACCAGCTACTTCACCATCATCAGATGATGCAACAACAACAGCTTCACCCTCTTGAGTTTCACCTTTGATGTCTTCAACTTCTACAGGAGAAGGTAAGTATCTACAAACAGCGTCAAGTAAAGTTTGAACACCTTTGTTTTTAAAAGCAGTTCCACAAGTCATTGGAGTAATCTCCATTGCTAAACAACCTTTTTTGATACCAGCCATGATTTCATCATTTGTTAATTCTTCACCCTCAAGGTATTTTTCCATTAACACTTCATCTTGCTCAGCAGCTGCTTCAATCATTTTTTCTCTGTATTCGTCAGCTTGTTCTTGTAAGTTTTCAGGAATGTCTTCAACATGGTAACTAGAACCCATTTCAGCATCTTGATCCCAAACGATTGCTTTCATTGTAACTAAGTCAACAATACCAGCAAAGTTTTCTTCAGCTCCAATAGGAATTTGAATAGGAACAGGATTAGCTTTAAGTTTAGAACCTACTTGTTCTTCAACATTAAAGAAATCAGCACCAGTTCTGTCCATTTTGTTAACAAAAATCATTCTAGGAACTCTATATTTGTTAGCTTGTCTCCATACTGTTTCAGATTGTGGTTGAACCCCACCAACTGAACAAAATACTGCAACTGCACCATCAAGAACTCTCATAGATCGCTCAACTTCAATAGTGAAGTCAACGTGTCCTGGAGTATCGATGATGTTAATCATAGTATCAGTACCGTCAGTTGGATTTTTCCAGTGACAAGTAGTAGCAGCAGAAGTAATTGTAATACCTCTTTCTTGCTCTTGTTCCATCCAGTCCATAGTTGCAGCACCATCGTGAACTTCACCGATTTTGTGCTCAACACCTGTATAGAATAAAATTCTTTCAGTTGTAGTAGTTTTTCCTGCATCAATATGTGCAGCAATACCGATATTTCTAACTTGTTTAAGTGGTGTAACTCTTGCCATCTTAATTTCCTACCATCTATAATGAGCGAATGCTTTATTAGCTTCGGCCATTCTATGCATATCTTCTTTTTTCTTGAACGATGATCCTCTTTCATTAGCAGCTTCGAATAATTCGTTTGCTAATCTTTCAACCATAGTTCTTTCGTTTCTTTTTCTAGCAGCGTCAACTAACCATCTAAGTGCTAAAGTTTGTCTTCTTACAGGTCTAACTTCTACAGGAACTTGGTATGTTGCTCCACCAACTCTTCTAGACTTAACTTCTAAAAGTGGTTTGATGTTTTCAATTGCTTTTTCAAATACTTCAATACCAGATTCTTCGCCTCTAGTATCTAAGTTTGCAACTGCACCATACATAATTTTTTGTGCTGCAGATTTTTTACCATCTAACATAACTGTATTAATAAACTTAGTGATCACTGTACTATTGTAGATAGGATCAGCCATTATTTCTCTAACTGGAGCTTTTCTTCTTCTCATTTTATTATCCTTCTACCTATTTCTTTGGTTTTTTAGTACCGTATTTAGATCTTGCAACAGTTCTGTTAGCAACACCAGCCGTATCTAAAGCACCTCTTACGATGTGATACTTAACACCAGGTAAATCTTTGATTCTACCTCCACGTACAAGTACAATCGAGTGTTCTTGAAGGTTATGACCCTCTCCACCGATGTATGAAATAACTTCAAAACCAGAAGTTAATCTTACTTTTGCAACTTTTCTTAAAGCCGAGTTAGGTTTCTTTGGAGTTGTAGTATATACTCTAGTACATACTCCTCTTCTTTGTGGACATTTAACTAAAGCTGGAGATTTAGATTTTTTAACCTGTTTCTTCCGCTCTTTTCTAATCAATTGATTAATAGTAGGCATATTTTCCCTTTTGGAATATAGAGCAATAGTGATATAGGTTTGATGTATATTAATATTTCTCTATTTATTTGGTTAGAGCAATTAAAGCAATGCTCATGCTTCTCGTTGACATCGACATATGCACATGCATAATCGAAACGATACTGCCATTTTAGAGAAACTTGTGAAAGTTTTTTTCTAAAAAGTATGGGATTATACTGAAGTAAAACTTAAGTGTTGTTGAGATTAGTTTATTATAGTGAGATATGAATGTCGTTTAGTTTACAAATAAGCAGTGTTAAAATATGTGTTTTATTAAATAAGGTATATAAATAACCCACCTAAAAATACAAGAAGACCAAATAATGCTTTTTCCTGATCAATACATATAGTTTCATTAGTATTCATAATTTACTCCTTAAAGTAATTCTTCATACTAATTCTATAAACTTATAGTCAAGTTTAACGTCACAGAAACCTGTGATATATATTTTATACCTTTTCTTTTTGAAGTTTGTCAAATACTTCAATAGTTGATACAAGCCTTGTTTCAGCTTTTTTAACAGAAGCTTGCAGAGTAAAGCCTTCTTCTAAATACTCTTTTATAAGTGTGACTTTTTTAATATTCACATAATCAAAGAGCTTGTTCCCACCACACTTAGTTGTACTAGAAGTAATGATTCCCTTTTCTTCCCAGTATCGTAGTTTTCTTTGGTTTATCTCTGTGATATCTGATACTTCCCCTATACATAGGCGTAGTTTTGATACCAATTGTAAATCAAATAGTTCATCCATTCTAATAAATCCTTGCTTTAAAAATATATTCTACAAAGATTGTCGTTAATATACAATTAAGGTAGATAATATTAGTATACAAAAAACAAAGATTGTCTAATATATACAATTTAGGTAAATGATAGGAGATTTTATGATTGCAAAGAAATATGAAGCCTTAGTGTTTGCACTTGTTATGGGTGCTTTTATGTCTGGGTTTATGAGTTTGGTTATTACATATATCAATTTGGGATTAGTTGATAACTTTAGAGAGATGTGGTTGGGTGCTTATTGGAAAGCATTTGTTATTGCTTTTCCTACTATTTTGGTGGTTATTCCTCAGGTTAGGAAGGTTGTTGGGGTTTTGGTTGTGAAGTAAATTAGGTTTTTTTGAAAAATGAGTTTTCCTGTTTTACTAAATCAAACACTTTTATGTGACATTGTTCGCAAGTCCAAAATTTAGTTTTTTCATCTCGGGGAAATTTATTTATATTTAAAAATACTTCGATATTCTGTTTAAATTAATATTAAACAAGGATTCTAACAATGAAGAATATATTAAATCATGTAACTCTTTTTATAATGGTAATTATCTTTTCTGGTTGTGTTTCTAATTATAACATTGAGCCTAACTATGATTCTAAAACACAAATACTACTAATTGGTGATGTATTACTAGCAGGTTATTCTAAAGAAATTAAAACTCAAAATGAACTTTTTTATGACGCCAAGATAAATTTGAAAAAAAATATTTATAAAAGTAATAATAGCACATGTTCAAATATAACATTTATGCATAAAGTTTCATCACAAAATAATCTAATTTATTCTCAGTTAAAAAAGAATTTTAAAGGTCAGTGTGACGTATTAAAAATAAACAATCTAAATTTTTTCACTTGTAATAAATACTATCTACCTGCATATAGTACAAAGTATTATATTTCTTCGTCAACGATAAATAAAGGTAATGTTAGTATATTGAAAGTAGAGAAAAAATGTTTTAATTTACTTTACGACAACTTTGAGAAAAAAGCAAACATAGACAATATACAAATAGAGAATAGTCAATTTAAGAAAACTAAATACAGTTCTTATTATTTTCATGAAAATGGAATGCACAAAAATACAGGTACCAGATATGATTCATTTGGATACGATGTTTATAATATTCATAAAGATACTGGAACACAATACAACAAAGAAGGTTATGATAAATTTGATTTTGATAAAAATGGTTATAACTCATTAGGTTTTAACAATAAAAAAAATCATAAAAGTACTGGAACAAAATATAATAAAGATGGATTAGATATTTTTGGATATAACAAATTTGGTTTTGACATAAACGGGCTGAATAAAGATACAAGGACTAAGTTTGACAAAGCAGGCTATGATATCAATGGTTTAAATATTCTTGGTAAAAAGAAAATATAATACTTCTAATATATCTGAGTAACTAAACCTCCAACGAGGTGTATTTACTACTTTGTATATTTATTTAAATGACAACATAAATATTACTTTAGTAAAAAACTTTTCTATGACTCTTTTTCTTTTTTTAACCGTAAAAAAAGAAACAAAAAAACTCTCCAGCTAGATGTTAAAGGTCTGCGACTACCTAAGTATGTGATATCTAAAAGCTTGATTTTATAACTCGTTAAAACATGCTCCCAGCATGTTTATTTACACTCAGACAGAAAAAATCGGGTAACGCTTTAAGATATAAAAAACTTAGCTTCAACAAATGCTGGACTCAAG
>MAAG01000025.1:18335-24074 GCA_002163065.1 Arcobacter sp. 31_11_sub10_T18 | reverse complement strand
TACTGTTTTGATAGTTATTTTATTTTTTTAACTATTTCAATTAAATATTCAGCAGACGTTTGTGCAGAAGATTTTAAAAACTCTTCAAAATCAAATCCTGCTTCCATATCAGCTGTATCAGAAATAGCTCTTAATATAAAAAATGGAATATCTAAGGCATCACAAATAACAGCAACAGATGCTCCTTCCATTTCTAGTGCATCAGCTTTAAAAGTAGTCTCAATGAATTCTTTTCGCTCAGAACTATGTACAAACTGATCACCAGTTGCAATAGTTCCAACAATAACTTTTAAATTCTTATCATTTGCTACTTCAATTGCAATATTACGTAAATTGGCATTGGTTTCAATAAAAACATTACCTTCTGGCACATAACCATGGGGATGTCCAAAAGCTGTAATATCCAAATCATGTTGACATAATTTATCCGCAATAATCAAGTCACCAATTTCTAACTTGGGATTGATTCCACCCGCAACTCCTGAAAATAATAAAGTATCACAGCCAAATTTCTGAATCATAGTTGAAGCTGTTAAACTAGCAAATACTTTCCCAATTTTACTGTATGCAATTACTATATCTAATCCATTATAATTTACTTCGTAATATTTATTATTTGCATATACTGTTTCTTTAACATCATCAAAAAAGGCAAGAAGAGGTTGAACCTCTTCTTGCATAGCACCCATTATTGCCAGTTTATTCATTTATAGCTCCCAAAGTTTTTTCTAAAGATTTAAAATCACTTACATTTAAAGTAGGTACTTTAGTAATTTTTCTATTTAATCCCTTTAATACAATGCCTTGTCCAAATTCAACAAACATATCAATTTTATCTGCGTTTGCATTAATTGAATGTTTATACTTAACAGGACTAACCAATTGTTGACATAATAATTCAATGGCATCACCCTTTGAAGCATATTCTTGAGCAGTTACATTTGATATAATTGAAACATCAAAATCATCACTTAAAAATTCTTCTAGGTATGGTTTTAAATTCTCAACAGTAGAAGTCAACAAATCACAATGTGAAGCAACTGACATATCAAGTACAATGGCTTTTTTAGCCCCTGCTGTTGTAAAAGTATCAACAAGAGATATTAAATCCTCTTTAATTCCAGCAAGTACTAACTGTCCATCCATATTGTAATTAGCAGCCCAGATTTTTTTGCCCTCTAATCTTTGCTCTTCACAAATCTTTTCAACAAGTGAGTCTTCTAATCCAACCAAAGCCATCATCCCTGCACCAACGCCAGAACAAGCCTCAGTCATAAAAAGACCTCTTTTATGTACCAACTCAATGGCATCTAAATAATTAATTGCTCCACTTGCAACTAAAGCAGAAAACTCACCCAGAGAATGTCCCAATACAAATTCAGGTTTAATATCACATTGAGATTTAAATATTTCGTTTGCGATTGAACTTACCAACAAAATAGCAGGTTGAGTAAATTCAGTTTTACTAAGATTGTCATTTTCTTCGAACAATAATTCTTCAAAGTTAAATCCAAGTCTTTGGCTTGCTTTACTGATCATATCTTTTGCGATATCACTATTTTCAAAAAAATCTTTTCCCATCCCGATTTTTTGACTTCCTTGACCAGGAAATATAAAAGCTATTTTTTTCATATTAAAATGTCCTATTTGTAATTTATAAGTAATAGTATAAAACCATTTTTTAAAAGTATTCTTACTTCTAGAAAATAGTCTCACATAAAAAAAAATACCCAAAAGTAAATTACTTTTGGGTATTAAGTTGTGTATTTTTGTTAGTAAATAATTAGATTATTTAAAGTTTTGTATTGACAGCCTGTCAACTTCTAACAACCACAACCTCCGCCCTGACTAGGTGCGCTAGTATCTTTAGATCCACAACATCCGCTATCAGCTGCTGCTCCACCTACCATACCAGAAGTTACTTCATCTGCAGTTGCAGCTCTTTCACTTAGTACTTCAACTGAAAACAATAATGTTTTTCCAGCCATTGGGTGATTGTAATCAATAGTTACTTCTTCATCATCATATGATTTAACCATAACTTGTACAGTTTCACCATTCTCACCAGTACCATAAAGTGACATTCCCTCACTTAATTCAATACCAGCAAATTGCTCTTTTGGAAGCTTTTGAACAGCTTCATCTTTGTAATCTCCATAAGCGTCAGCAGATGCAACTAAAACATCAGCTTTTTCGCCTACTTCCATTCCAATAACTTTATCTTCTAATCCTTGGATGATTTGACCTTTACCTGAAATAAATTCAAGTGCTTGTCCACCAACATTAGAGTCTAATTGTTCTTTTGTATTTGCATCTACTAAATTATATTCAATAGATACAACTTTGTTAATCTCTATAGACATGTATATTCTCCTTTATAAATTTGGTTGTGTTAGTTAATTGATGATAGGTTTTTTGATGCAGATTTTGCTTCATTAGAAGCTGGATAAACATCAATAATAGTATTGTAAAAACTAGTAGCATTAGACAAGTCATTCGTCTTTTCAAATGAAATTGCACTATGCAATAAAAGTTTTGGCATATATTTTGCCTTATCATATAAAATCGCAGATGTTTTAAAATAACTTATAGCATCTTTGTATTTTTTACGATAATAGCTAATTTCACCTAATAAGTAGTTTGATTCTGCAGGTCTATAATTAGATTTAAGCAAATAGTTTAAAATAGGAATAGCTTTTGTAAAATGATCTTTTTTAAATAAAAGTCTGGCTTCAACCATTAAGTCCTTCTTTGACTTATCTTTTAAGTTACTTTTCTTAGTGGTTTTTTTTACTGTTTTTTTGGATAATTTTGATTCAAATTCTTTTGTAGTAACAAATTGGTTCATATTTTTTTCTAACTCTTTAGATGAAACATAGCTTGTATTTATTTCATTTACAAGTTTAGTTAAACTTTCAATTGCAAGTTTAAGTGAGTCAAGATTAGCTTTGTTTGTAGTAGTAATTTCCTCTTGATCAAGTAATAACTGATTTGCAAAATTTTTCAAGCCTTCAATTGCTTGTTGATTAAGATCAGTTTGATTAGTGTTATTTTCCAAATTACTAATAACTTTAGAAAGTTCAATCCCAGTGGAGTTCAATTTCTGACTGTCACCTTCATATATGGACTCTAACCCATCAATTCTTTCATTTAATGATTCAATAGTAGTTTTTACACTCTTAACTTTGGTATCAATAGATCCAAGTTCTTTTTTGTTTTTAAGAATGTACTTTTCAGTAGAAGTTAATCCATAAGGTTTGTTTGAATTTAAATTGCCAGCACCAAATACTGAAACTTCACTAGCCGCAGATAAGGTACTTGCAATTAAGATAGAAATATAAAAAGATTTTCTCATTAAATTATGGTAATAGTTTATATTCTACTCTTCTGTTTTGCTTCCAACACTCTACTGTTTTATCTGTACAAGTTGGATTACTTTCACCAAAACTTACCATAGTAATTGAAGAAGAAGAAATACCATCTGCTATTAAAGCATCTTTTGCAGATTTAGCTCTTTTTAATGCTAGTGCGTAGTTGTACTCATCTGTACCCCATTCATCACTGTTACCTTCTAATTTAATTTTAGTATTTTGTTCTAAAGAAGATAATTTTACAGCGTTAGACTTAGCTAATTCTCTGTTTGAATCATCAAGATTATATTTATCAAATGCAAAATATAAGTTTTCTACAAATACTTTTTTACCAGAAACCATTAAGTAGTTACCATTCATTTGATTATCATCAGAACTCATCATATCTGAAGAACCATTCATAGTCTCATTTGCAGCATCCATTTTCTCCATTTTTGACTCAGAGTTTGCATCTTGCATTTCTTTCTTCATTTCATTTTTGTTTTGACTATTCGCGTCCATTTCAACATTTTTTTGACTACAACCTGCAAATAAAACAGCAGCTAATAATACAGAATATACACCATACTTTTTCATATCTATCCTTTTAATTTTAAAAATTCTACACAAAGAAAACTTAATTATTCATTTAATATTAGTACCATAACTGATATGAAGGTACTTTTAAATGAATAACTAAAATTATATAATAAGACAAGCAAATTATTTTAAAAATTATATCTTCCCAAAATATTATTAACTGTGTAAAATTATTATTTTGATAATTATATCAGAAAATTATTAATCTTAGTCAATTAATAATGTAAAATTTAGTTTACCAATCAATTGACTGCAATTTTCCACTTTTTAATGGAAATAAAAATGATTTATTGTAATTGATTCGAATAATCCCCAAAGAACTTTTACCTTTATAAGTCTTTATAAAAAGTATTGATTCACCATCTGATGAAAACTTTGGAAATTGATTACGTCCAGTTGTAGTTAATCTTCTAATAAAATCACTCTTAGTAGAAATTAAATATAAATTAAAACTGCCTCTTGAAAATTCATTCGTACCTTCTCTACTAGTATAAACAATATAATCTTTGTATGAAGTTGCAGATGAATTATTACGTCCATGATAAACTAAACGTTCAACACCTCTTTGTCCTATTTTTTTAGCAAAAATATTAGGATGTTTTAATCTATCAGAGACAAAAACAACTTTAGAATCATTTTCAACAAAATTTCCACTTACATCAATACCTTTGTATTTGGTAATTTTTGTTTTAATTCTTTTTTCCAAATCATAGAGATAAATGTCAGATTGTCCGTCTGGTGACATAGTTAAAAGTAACTTTTTACCATCTTCACTCACATCAGAAGCAATAATCATCCCATCACTTTTTAAAATTTGCCTTTTTTTACCAGTATATAAATTTGCCTTCATTAAAGTTGGAACAGTTTTATTATAAGTAGTGTAATAAAATGACTCCTGAGACTTGTCTGCCCACTTAGGGAAAACATTTAGACCATCTTTAACAATTACTTTTTGAAAATTCAAAGTATAATCAGCTATAACGATTTCGCTTTTCTTAGCTCCAATTGATCTTGAAAATATAACAAACTTATCCATCCAATCAATTGAAGGTGCATTTAAATACTTATTAATTTCAATAGCAGATCTGTGAGCTAGAAATGGAAATCTACTTTGTTTAGAAGTAGTGAATTGTTTATTAAATACAATTTTATTACTGTTTACATCAAATAAACTGATATACAAAATAATACCCTCAAAAGCACTTTGCTGAATTTGAAGATTTAAAAATAAATCAATATCATTTTGTTTCATTAAAGGACTACTAGGAATTGAAGTGTATGGAATACTTTTATTAAAATTGGAAACATTAAAATGTCCACTGACTCTTAAATCTTGACCAATGATTTTTTTAATTTCTTTGGCCAATTTTAAATCACCTGAATCTGAAGATACAGATACATTAATCATTGGTAAAGAATGAGATTTTTTTATAATCTCCATAGTAGCATCAACTGCAAATAACATATTAAAACTAAAAATTAAAACAACTAAAATTTTATTCATATCTAACCTTTTTGAGCTGTGAAAGTTACAGCTATTTCTTGTTCTGAACCTCTAGTATGTGTCGGATATACAATCAATCTTTGAGCTTCTAAAAAAATTCTCAAAGAATCATTAAAAGATGAATCCCTTGAATTTTTCAAAAATTTAAAATTAAATTCACCATTACTAGAAATTATGACCAGTACTTTAGCAGATAAACCATCAATAATCAACATTGGATTCCATCTGCTAGCAAGTAGATCATATATTTTGGAATAATATTCATCATTTTGATTTTTTGTATCA
>MAAG01000025.1:0-18273 GCA_002163065.1 Arcobacter sp. 31_11_sub10_T18 | reverse complement strand
TTTACTTTTTTGTTGTTTTTCAAATTTTGATTTAAATCGACTAGTCACGGTACTTTTTTTAACATTGAGTACCTTTTGTTTTGCAACTCTTGGCGCTGTAGTTTTTACTTTTGAAAAAAGTGATTTTAAATTACTTCTTTTTTTTGCACTAGTTGATGTAGATTTTTTAACAATTTTATTGGATTTTTTGGTATCAATTTGATCTGTTCTGCTTTTGACAGGTTTGTTTGTTTTATCTTTAATAGGCTCAATTATCATATCCAATTCTAAAACAGTCACCTTCGAAATGGCATCAAACTTTTTTACATTTTGAGTTTTTAAGTATAGAGCACATAAAAGTATAACTAAGAGATATATTCCAAAAGCTAAAATACCTGAAAGGTAGAAATTACTCTTGTCGTCTTTAGTTTTTTTGAGTTGTGTAAACATTACAGCTAACCATCTGTAATTAGTGATACCTTAAAGAATCCAGCCTCTTTAACAGATTTCAATACGTATATGATATCATCATAAACCAATGTTTTTTCAGCTCGTAAGTGGATTGGGGTATCTCTATTTTTATCTTTTGCAAAAAGAACAAAACTATCTGCAAAGTTTTCTAATTTATATTTAACTTTATTTAAAGTTATAATTCGATCTTCAGTTATAAATATATCAATTTTTTTGTTCACTTGCACTTGTTTGGATTTACTACCACGAGGCAAGTTAATGTTCTCTTCAAATTCAATTACGGGTGCTGTTACCATTAAAATAGCCAATAGTACCAACATAACGTCAACAAGAGGGGTAATATTTAAATCAGGTTTTTGATTATAATCATACATCTGAGTATATTACCCTTTTGCGACTAAAATTTTAGTTTGAGCTTTTAAATAAGTATCAAACTCATATATTTTTCTAGTAATTAATTGGTGAAATGTATATGCAAATATTGCAACAAAAATACCAGCTGCAGTTGCAACTAATGCTTCAGATATTGCAGGTGCAATGACAGAAAAACTAACTTTTGATTGAGTTGAAAACTTAGAAAAAGACTCAAGAATTCCTACAACTGTTCCAAACAAACCAACAAATGGAGAGGTTGAAGAAACAATAGAAAGCCATGATATACCAGTACTTGCTTCTCGAATAAGTGAAATTTCACAAGCACCTAATATTTCTTTTGAAGTTGTACCTTCTGGTGAAACACAACGACTTAAACTTGATAATGGATTGATACCCATTCCTCTGTTTATAAGTGATTCTAAAGATTTTTTTTCATTGTTAACTAACGCAGTTAGAGACATATATTTATAACTAAATATCCAAATGGTGAGTACTAAATAAATAGACAGCAGTCCAAGAACGAAAAACGTTATTGCACCACCGTTATTTAAATAATTTAATATTGAATCAATCATTTATGCAATTATGCAAAAGAATTGATTTTAGCTTCAACTGCAGCTAACGATACATTTGCATCTTTAACAGAGTTCACTAAGTCTTTAGCGGCATCAATATTTTGAGCTGTTTGAGAATCAGCACCTTGAGTTAAGGCAACCGCTCCATCAGCTAATACATCTACAGAACTTTCACTAACTTTAACATGTCCCCAGTTAATAGCTACAGCTTCTATAGAATCTTTTTTTTCAATTACAATCACACCAACAGTTAAAGATGATACAAGTGATGCATGTCCAGGTAAAACTCCGAACTCTCCCTCTTTTCCAGGAAGAGTCACAGTTTTAACATCATCACTAAAAATTTGACCGTTTGGAGTAACTATAGATAATTTAATTGTATCCATGTTTTACCTTAATAGTGACTACTTCATTCCCTCAGCTTTAGCAATAGCTTCATCGATATTACCAACCATATAGAATGCATTTTCTGGTAAATCATCATATTTACCTTCAATAATACCTTTAAAACCAGCAATTGAATCTGCTAATTCTACATATTTACCAGGAGAACCTGTAAAGATTTCTGCAACAAAGAAAGGTTGAGATAAGAACTTCTCAATTTTTCTTGCTCTTGATACTGTAAGTTTATCAACTTCTGATAACTCATCCATACCAAGAATAGCAATAATATCTTGTAAATCTTTATATTTTTGTAATGTAGACTGTACACCTCTGGCAACACCATAATGCTCATCACCAAGTACATCTGCACTTAAAATTTTAGAAGTTGAATCAAGAGGATCAACCGCAGGGTAGATACCTTTTTCAGCAATTTTTCTGTTAAGTACTGTTGTTGCATCAAGGTGAGCAAATACAGAAGCTGGAGCTGGATCTGTCAAGTCATCCGCAGGAACATATACTGCTTGTACAGAAGTAATAGAACCCTTAGAAGTTGATGTAATTCTTTCTTGAAGTTTACCCATTTCAGACGCAAGAGTTGGTTGGTAACCAACTGCTGAAGGGATTCTTCCAAGAAGTGCAGACATTTCAGAACCAGATTGTGCAAATCTAAAGATATTATCAACAAACATAAGTACGTCAAGACCTTTTTCATCTCTAAAGTACTCAGCCATTGTAAGACCAGTAAGTGCAATTCTGTTTCTAGCACCTGGAGGCTCATTCATTTGACCGTAGCACAGTGCAACTTTGTCAAGTACATTTGAATCTTTCATTTCGTAATAAAGGTCATTTCCTTCTCTTGTTCTCTCACCAACACCAGCAAATACTGAGTATCCAGAGTGTTTGAACGCAACGTTGTGAATAAGTTCCATAATAATAACTGTTTTACCAACACCAGCACCACCAAATAGTCCAATTTTTCCACCTTTAGAATAAGGAGCAAGTAAATCAACTACTTTAATACCAGTTTCGAACATCTCAGTTTTAGTAGATTGCTCTTCGAAAGGAGGAGCATCTCTATGAATTGACCATCTAGGACAATCAGCAGAAATTGCTTCACCATCATCAACAGGTTCACCAATAACGTTAAAAATTCTTCCTAATACATCGTCACCAACTGGAACTTTAATAGGGTTTCCAGTTGCAGTTACTTCTTGACCTCTGGTTAAACCTTCAGTCATATCCATAGCAATAGTTCGAACACGACTATCACCAATGTGTGCAGCAACTTCTAATACAAGTCTTTCAGCGTTAGCATCAGCTTGTAAAACATCAATTGCTTCATTTATTTCTGGTAAGTATCCGTCGAATTCTACATCAACGACTGGACCCATTACCTGAATAACTTTACCTTTCATACGGGCAGCTCCTTTAAATTATTTTAATGATTCAACACCACTGATAATTTCTATCAGTTCTGTTGTAATTGCAGCTTGTCTAGCTTTATTATATTCAATTGTTAATGAATCAACTTTTTCTTTTGCATTCTTTGTTGCCGCTTCCATAGCTTGCATACGCGCACTATGTTCAGCTGCTAAAGAGTCAATTAGAGCGTAATACATATTGAAATCAATATATTTACCTGTTAATTCAACCAACACTTCATCATCATCATCTGGTTCTATTTCAAGCATAGATGTAACGTTTTCATTAATTGAAACGTTATCTAAACTTACGGGTAACAATTCTCTAACTTTAATTTCTTGTGTTAACATATTAAGAAATCCATTGTAAACAAGGACAACTTTATCTGTAAGACCTTCATTAAAATCTTTTACTGATTGCTCAATAAAATTACAAGCTTTGTCATAATCAGGTGCAGCTGATAAATCAACTGTAGATTGTTCTAAGTTTATTCTTTGGAAAGAGAAATAATCACTTCCTTTTCTTCCAGATACTCTTAGTCTAACATTAACACCTTTAGCTTCATACTCAGCTTTAAGATTGGCTACTGTTTTAATTGTTGCCATGTTAAAACCACCACAAAGACCTTTGTCAGCAGTAACAAAAACAATATCAACTGTTTTTGGATTTTCACAAGGTCGAAAAGCTTTATTAATATTCTCTTCATCTTGTACACTGCTAACTCGGCTTGCGATCTCAGAAAGTACATCATTCATCTTAATTGCATAACTTTTAGCTTGATCAGACAATTGTCTGGTTCGCGTAAGTTTAGCAGATGAAACAAGCTTCATAGCTTTAGTAGTTTTCTGAGTATTAGAAACACTTCCAATCTTTATTTTAATCTCTTTTAAGTTAGCCATAGACTATCCTTACTTTGCACTAAATACAGTTAAGAACTCTTCTAATGCTGATTTCAACTTCTCTTCAGTATCTTCATCTAATTTTTTATTAGTTTTGATAGCATCTAAGATGTTTGAGTATTTTTGCTCAATAAAAGGATGTAATTCAGATTCGAATCTAACAACATCTTCAACAGCAACATCATTTAAGTACCCACGAGTACCAGCATAAATAATACAAATTTGTTTTTCAATAACAAGTGGTGCATTTACACCTTGTTTAAGTACTTCAACCATTCTTTGACCTAGTTCTAGTTCTTTTCTTGTATTTTCATCAAGATCAGAAGCGAATTGAGCAAATGCTTCAAGCTCTCTATATTGAGCAAGAGTAAGTTTTAATGTACCAGCAACTTGTTTAGTAGCCTTAATTTGTGCAGCTCCACCAACTCTAGAAACTGATAAACCAACATTAATAGCAGGTCTAATACCTGAGTTAAATAGGTTTGTTTCAAGGAAGATTTGTCCATCAGTAATTGAAATTACATTTGTAGGAATATATGCAGCAACATCACCTGCTTGAGTTTCAATGATAGGTAAAGCAGTAATAGAACCAGCACCTAATTCATCGTTAACTTTTGCAGCTCGCTCAAGTAATCTTGAGTGTAGGTAAAATACATCACCTGGGAATGCTTCTCGACCTGGAGGTCTTCTTAATAATAAAGACATTTCTCTATATGCAACCGCATGTTTAGATAAATCATCATAAATAATTAAAGCATGTTTACCTTGATCTCTGAAATATTCAGCAATTGTAACTGCTGTATATGGAGCCAAGAATTGTAATGCAGCAGAATCTGCAGCACTCGCATTAACAACAATAGAATAATCCATTGCTCCACCTTCTTCAAGTGTTCTAACAACTGAAGCAACTGAAGAAGCTTTTTGACCGATTGCTACATAAATACAAATAACATCTTCACCTTTTTGGTTAAGAATTGTGTCAATTGCAACTGTAGTTTTACCAGTTTGTCTATCTCCAATAATAAGCTCTCTTTGACCTCTTCCAATTGGAACAAGCGCATCAATAGCTTTGATACCTGTTTGTAACGGTTCATGAACTGATTTTCTAGCCATAATACCAGGAGCTTTTTCTTCAACAACTCTACGTTCAGTTGATTCAATAGCACCTTTACCATCGATTGATTCACCAAGTGCGTTAACAACTCTACCAATCATAGCTTCACCAACAGCTGTGTCAAGAAGACGTCCTACTCTTTTACAAGAAGTTCCTTCTCTTAAACCTTGTCCTGTTCCTAATACAACGATACCAGCAGAAGATTCTTCTAAGTTAGAAGCCATTCCCTGTTCACCGTTTTCAAATTCAACAAGCTCACCAGCCATAACATTTTTAAGACCGTATACTTGAGCAATACCATCTGCATAAGAGATGATTTTACCTGTCTCATTAATATCTACATTTAATTCAAAGTTATCAATTCTTTCTTTTATGATAGAACTGATTTCATCAGCTTGAATTTTTGCACCCATCCATTTTCTCCTTTGTAAGTTCTAAACTGCTTTTAAAATATGTTCAATCATTTGAGTTCTTAATCTATCTTTAGAAAAAGAAATCTCAACACCAAGTCCATCTATATCAACTTTAATACCATCGTAATCACAAACATCTTGTTCTAAAGTTAAATTTACTTCAAATTTTTTACTAAATTGTGCTTCAATTGCTTTAACATCAGCTTCTTTTAGTTCATTATTTGTGTAAATTACACCTGCATAGTTATTATTAATAACCGACAGTTGATTTTTTAACTCTTCAACAATACTAGGGATAATATCTAGTCTTTTATTTTCACCTAAAAGTTTGATAAGATTTTTTACAGTATCACTGGCTTTATCATTTAATGATAAAATAAATTCAACTTTTGCAGATCCATTTACTTCAGATGAAGAAATAATATCTTTGAATTTATTTTCGTTATAAGCTTGAGAAATTTCACCTAACTCTTCACTTATAGCTGCAATTGATTTTGCATCAGAATCGATCAATAAAGCTTTTACATATCTTTTTGCTACTAAATCCGTCATTATGCAACCTTCTTAAGTACTATGTTTGATAATTCTTCTTGAGTCAACTCAATATTATCTGCACTTAGTAATTCGTCAAGAATTTCAGAAACAACTTCTTTCTTAGCTCTTCTTGTTTCAACTTTAACTTTTTCGTCAAAGTGTTTTTCTAAATTTGCAATGTCATTTTCAACAGCATCAAGCACAGATTGTTTGATTTTATCAACTTCTGCATTTGCACCTTCAACAACTTCGATTGCAAGTTTTTTTGCTTCTTCTAACTTAGCAGTAGTATCATCAACTTTCTTTTGTGAGGCATCTAAAGCATCTTGTACTTTATCCAACTCAGCTTGAATTGATGAACTTCTATCAGCAAAAGCAGCTTTAATTTTATCCGCTAATAAATACCAAAGTATTGCAGCGAAAATTATAAAGTTCACGGTTCTTTGAATAATATCAGTTTCCGCACCTTCTGCACTAGCAAATAACGCTAAAGGAGCAAAAGTTAAGGCAAATAGTAATATTTTTTTCATCTTTCTCTCCTTTATATTGAGCTAATTTTAGCTTTTAGGCTCTCTTTGAAAAGAGGCATTTGTGAAGTTAAAGAATCTTTTAATGCTTTTGTATCATCTTCTATACTTTTAGCAAAGTCTTCGTATTTATTATCAATACTTGATTTTGCAGCTTGAAGTTTAACATCCGCTTTTTCTTTCGCTTCGTTGTAAGCTTTTTCTCTAATTACAGTTGCTTCTTTTTTTGCAACTGCAAGTACGTCATTTGCTTCAGCCAGCATATCATCTACATTTGCGCCGTTTGATTTTGCATTCTCTAAATCTTTTTTGATTTGAGCTGCTCTATCATCCATATGCTTAAGTAGAGGTTTAAATAGAGTACTGTTTAGTCTAGCAAGTACTATTAAAAATACAATGCCAACACTAAGAAACAACACAGGACTTATGTCTAACATTCATTCCTCCATATTTTTTTACAGTTTAGTTTGACTAAAACTGCACAAGTTTAGCAAAAATATTTATAATACTATATTAAAGGGAGGAAATTAATGTTGGTCTTTTATAAAGTGTTACCAAAGTGTTTAGAAATCTTCTCAATATCTTCTTGAGAGTTTATTTTAATGGTGATTGAGTCATTTTGGACTTTAATTTTTAGGTTCTCAGATTTAAATAAATCAACAAGATTATCCAAGGGTTTAAAATCAAATTTAATGACTTTTTTGCTTTTTTTAGCAATTGAGTTTGAGGTGGAATTTTTAAGGTTTTTTACAAGTACTTCGGTTTCTCTAACCGAGAGTTTCTGTCCCACAATAGAATCAGCAACTTTCTTTTGATCATCTTCGGATAAACCAATTAAAACTTTTGCATGTCCCGCACTTATTTTTTCATTTCCAAGTAATTGTTGAATATAAACACTTAAAGACAATAATCTTAAGGTATTTGTAATGGAACTTCTACTTTTAAATACAATTTCAGCCAGTTCGTCATGGGTTAAATTGTGTTCATTAATAAGCTGTGCATAAGAATAAGAAAGCTCAATAACATTTAAGTCATCTCTTTGAATATTCTCAATCAAAGCAAGTTCTCGTAACTTATATTCTTCTACATCTATAATGGTAGCTTTGATAGTATCAATAGATGCCATTTTATGAGCACGAAGACGACGTTCACCTGCAATTAATACGTATTCATCATTAGAGACTTTAATAACTGAAATTGCCTGTAACAATCCGTGTTTTACAATTGAGTCACTTAGTTCTTGTAGTTTTGTTTCATCAAAAATTTTTCTAGGCTGATTTGGGTTGGCTTTAATATGAGCAACATTTAATTCTGTAACTCCATCTGTAGACGAAGTTGTTGAATTTTCATATGCAGTTTCAACTTCCCCTAATAATTCACTGAGTCCTCTTCCTAATGCCATCAATTATCCTGCTATCGCTTTTGCAAGATTTGAATAAGCTTTTGAGCCAATTGCCTTTGCATCATATAACATAATTGGTTTACCAAAACTTGGACTCTCAGCAAGTTTAATATTTCTAGGAATTACAACATACGAACTTTCATCAATTTTAAATAACTTACTTTCAAAATGTTGTGCAAGATCAGCAAATACTTGCCTAGACAAGTTATTTTGGCTGCTGTACATAGTAGGTAAGAAGCCTTTAATTTGAAGCTGTCTGTTAATAGTTTGTTTTACCAATTTAATAGTATTTAAAAGCTGAGCCAAACCTTCTAATGCAAAAAACTCACATTGAATTGGAATAAGTACTGAGTTAGCTGCACTTAATGTATTAATAGTAATTGGTCCTAAAGCAGGAGGTGAATCAATGATTATATAATCATAATCTTTTCTGATGGGATCAATTTTTCTTTTAAGTATTAATTCTCTCTCTTTACTATTGTTAGTGTAGAATTCTTTTTCGATTCCTACTAATCCAATATTTGATGGAGCTACTTTTAGATTATCAATTTCACTGTCTAAAATAATTTCATTTAATTCTTTTGTTCCAAGCATTACATGATAAATATTATATTCATAGGTGTCTCTCTGAAACCCTAAACTCGTAGTTGCATTGGCTTGAGGATCTGCATCAATCAATAGAACTTTTTTACCTTCAAGTGCTAAAGCTGCACTTAAATTAACCGCAGTAGTTGTTTTACCAACACCACCCTTTTGATTTGCAATTGCTATTACTTCTGCTGTCATCTTAAACTATACACCTTTTCTCCATTAATATCAATAGAACCATCTATGTTTAAAATAGCTTTATTTAATGAAACTTTTTTGTTTTTTACTGTTGCTTGGAACTTTTTACTGTTTTGAAATTCTATCTTATATTCACTAAAGATTTGCTTCCATAAAATCTTTTCTTTCAATTTCTCGAAATATAATTTTAAAACTTCTTTTTTATCAATTTTGATATCTAAATATTCGAAATCTTCTGAAACTGCATTTAAATTTAATCCAATACCACAATACATTAACTCACCACTAGTAGTTGTAATTGTACCACCTATTTTTTTGTCTTTTATATAAAAGTCATTGGGCCATTTCAGCCAAAGCTTGGATTTTTTTTGTTTTAAAATAATTTTTAATATATAAGAAAAATATATAGATGCAGACTGTAATGGTAAATCTTTTGGTAAGTCTTCTTTGTTTAGTACAAAAGAAAAGAATAAATTTCCTTTCATTCCAGTCCAAGAATTACCACGACTACCAATACCATGAGTTTGATGAGAGGTCAAAACAGCAAGAGGTTCTTCATACCCATTATTTCTAATTAATTCTCGTAAATAAATATGTGTGGAGTTTACAACTTCAAGTTCAATTATTTTCATAAAAAGATTATACTTAAATTAACCGCTAATAAAAACCTTATATAAGAATATCACCAATATTCAGTCTTTTCCCTCTAATATAATCACTGGCATTAACAGCTTTTTTCGAAGGAGCTTGCAAAGTTTTGATTTTCAAACTGCCTAAATCACAAGAAATTTTGACAAAATCACTTCCAATTTCTAGTATTTTTCCCTTTGAGTTGATACTATGTTCTTCAAGTAAAGTGATGTCTTTTAATTTTAAGCCTGAATTTAAATAAACACCAGGCCAATAGGAGTAAGCTTTATATTTTAAATAAAGTTCTTTTGCATTATTAAAATTCACTTCACCATGTTCTTTTTTAATTTTTTTGCATAAAGTAGCCAAAGAATCATTCTGTTTTCTCGCATCAAGTGAATCAAATCGATTTAAGATACTCAAAGTAAGTTTGGCTGCAATTTCTGATAAATGATCAAAGGCAGCAGCAACTTCCATTTGATCAGTAATTTTCAAATACTTAAATCCCAAAATATCACCTGTATCCAAACCCTCTTCCATTAACATAGCAGTAACGCCCGTATATGGATCATCATTTAATAAAGATTCTTGTATAGGGGAAGCTCCTCTGTATAAAGGCAATAAAGAAGCATGTAAATTAATACAAGGTGCAATGTCTAATATTTCTCGAGGTAAAATTTGACCATATGCAGCTACAATAATTAAATCAGGTTTCAAGCCAATTATTTGTTCTTTTACTTCATCATTATTTCTAAGTTTTGAAGGTTGAAATATCGGAAGTTTTAAATCACTTTGTACGCAAAATTGTTTAATATGAGGAGGAGTAAGTATTTGTTTTCTGCCAACTGGTTTATCTGGCTGAGTAAATAATCCAACAATTTCATATTTACTGTTTACTATTTCTTCAAAAATTTTTGTTGCATAATCAGGTGTTCCCATAAAGAGAATTTTTCTACTCATTGTTAACCTTTGTTTTTAAAGACAGTACCACTTAGATGATTTCCATCAAGTAAAAAGTCATAGGCATTTTTTAAATCAAAACCAGATGACATATACATCATTTTATTTTTATTCAATAAGAATTTTGCTGCTTTTAGTTTTGTAACAATTCCACCAGTTGCAAATTCAGAGTTTGGAGTATGTTGACCTTCCAGTTCCTCATCATTGATCGATGATACTACTTTAAGTAGTTTTGCATGTTCGTTTTCATGGGGATTAGAATCATAAAATCCATCGATATCACTTAAAATAACCAACATATCTGCATCAAAATAATACGTGGCATGGGCGCCCATTTGATCATTATCTCCAAATAAAAGTTCTTGATTATCTATAACATCATTTTCATTGATAATTGGAAGTATATTATTTGACAACAAAATTTCTATAACTTCTTTAGCATTTTTTGATCTTTTACGTGAGTCAAAGTCTTCAGCTACAAGTAACATTTGTGCACATTTAATGTTGTGTGTGGAGAATCTCTTTTTATAATGTTTCATTAATAAAGGTTGCCCAATTGCAGCAAGTGCTTGTCTATTTAAAATATTCGTTTTATCCAAATCTAAAGTAATATTACCAGCTGCTACTGCACCTGAACTAACAAGTATTACTTGTAGTTTTTTTTCATTTTTTAGTTTAGCTATTAAATCTACAAGATTATTTAATCTATCAAGTGCTAATTCGTCGTTCTTACGTAAAACAGCACTTCCAACTTTAATAACTATTCGTTTCACTTGTTTTGACCAATCAGATTGTAGAGTGAATACTTAATTGATTCTGTATTAAAATGAGTTACAGAAGAAAGGGGTAATATGAAAAAAGGTTTACTCTCATCATATCTTGAAAAAACCAAATCTTGAACGTAATAAGGAAATTTTTCATCAAATCCAAATTCATTTTCAGTAGATATTTCTAATTCCAGTTCTTTAATAAAATTACTGATATCAGCATTTAAATCTTCTCCATAATAAGCATCAGTTTTGCTTAATGCAATAGCAAAGTTTCTTCCACTTAATTCAGGTGAGAATTTTTTTACTTCTTCTTTTAATACTAGATATTGATCCATAATTGTTCTATGATTAGCAACATCTAACATAAATAATAGAGTTTTAGTTCTTTCAATATGTTTTAAAAACTCAATTCCCAAACCTCGTCCATCACTTGCACCATCAATAATTCCAGGAATATCTGCCATTACAAATGAATTAAAATCACCTACTTCGACAACACCTAATTTTGGAGTCAATGTAGTGAATTCATAGTTTGCAATTTCTGGATTAGCATTAGAAGTAGTAGATATTAATGTTGATTTTCCAACATTTGGATATCCCACTAAACCAACATCTGCAATTAGCTTAAGTTCAAGTCTAATATCTTTGGTAGTACCTGGAAGGCCTGGTTGAAAGTAAGTTGGTCTTTGATTTCTTGAATTTTTAAAGTGTGTATTTCCCATTCCACCTTTACCACCTTCAAGAAATTGAATCAAGTCTCCATCATTAACCAAGTCAAGTATAATTTTACCTGTTTCTTCATCAATAACTTGAGTACCAGGAGGAACTCTTAGAGTTAAAGCGTCACCACTTTTACCTGTCATATTTCGACCCATTCCTTGGATTCCATTATCTGCACGTACATGGTGTCGACCCTTATACCAAGACAAAGTATCCGTATTGTTGTCTACTTGAAAGAAAATATCTCCACCTTTTCCTCCATCCCCGCCATCAGGACCACCTTTTACAACAAACTTCTCTCTTCTAAATGATGCACAACCTTGTCCACCTTTTCCTGATGAAATTGAAATTTTTACACTATCTACAAACATGACAAACCTTAAATTAATAATGAATAACTAATAATGAATAATGGTTATATGCATAACTCATTATTAGCTACTTGAAATAAAAAAAGGGTGCTGGCAATGCCATACACCCTTTTAAAGCCTAATTGAATCAGATTTACGAAGCGTAAACTGAAACTTTTTTTCTTTTTTTATCTTTAATTTCAAACTTAACAGTTCCGTCAATTAAAGCAAAAATTGTGTGGTCTTTTCCAATTCCAACACCGTTTCCAACATGTACTTTAGTACCACGTTGTCTAATAATGATGTTACCTGCTCTTACAGTTTCTCCACCAAATTTTTTTACGCCAAGTCTTCTACCAGCAGAATCTCTATTATTCTGTGTACTTCCTTGTCCTTTTTTATGAGCCATATCTTATCTCCTTAAACTATGCAGCGATGCTAGTAATTCTAATTTTAGTGAAGCTTTTTCTAAAACCTCTTTTTAGTTTACTATCTTTTCTTCTTCGTTTTTTGTAAATAATTACTTTTCTGTCTCTATTTACACCTGTACCATCTAGTACTACTTCTGCTTGAACTTTTGCAGTTGCAACAGCTTCACCAGTTTTTAATTCACCATCGTTTAGTGCTAAAACATCAGTGATTTCTAAAGTTTCTTTAGCTGCTTTACCTAAATAATCGATATCTAGGATGTCACCTTGTTGAACTTTATATTGTTTTCCACCACATTTAATAATTGCGTACATCTCTTATCCTCGTATAACTATTCTATAACCATTTTTTTTCGTGAAGCGTATATTAGCTAAAACTACTTTAAATTTTCTTTAAACTTGAATAAAGCTTTATTTATTTCATACTTGGGATTTCTAAAGCAATAGCTTCAATCTCAACAAGTACATTTTTAGGCAATGTTTTAACAGCAACTGTACTTCGAGCAGGAGTATGATCTCCAAAGTATTCTGCATATATTACATTAACAACACCAAAGTCTTCCATATTTTCTAGGAAAATAGTTGTTTTGATTACTTTATCAAGTCCACTATCACTGTCTTCAAGTAAGTTCTGTAAATTGGTTAAAACTTGTCTTGTTTGTCTTTTAATATCTCTATCAATTAACTCACCACTTGGAGTTAGAGCAATTTGTCCTGAAGTATAAATAATTCCATTTGTTTTGATTGCTTGTGCGTATGGTCCAATTGCAGCTGGCGCTCTATCTGTACTAATAATTTCCACTATAAATTCCTTTTGGTTTAATTTTTTTCATTCTACACCAATCTTTATTTTCATTAGATTAAAAGATACAATCTTATTTACAAATTATAATCTACTAGTTTTCCTCGTTTGAGTTGCATTAGATTTTCTTTCACCTTACGTATTAAATTCGCTTTTTCTTTATGTTGTAAAGAGGTATCGTATTTAACTTGAATTAATTTCTTTTCATAAAACTTAAATAATAAAACACGTAATTCATTCTTTAATCTCTCATCATCATAGGTTTCTAAACGTTCATTCAACAAAATTCCACGCAAAGAAGGATTATCTATATCATTTAATAACATGTCAAATTCATTTTTGTGATATTCAAACATTGTACTTTCAACTCTGTCCAAAACCATTTCAAGTCGTGTTGGATTATCTAATATAGATTTGATAATACATAGCTCACCAATATTTACTTGAGATAAATCAATTTCATTTCTTGATTGATTAATATTTTGTACTTTTATAAATTTTTCGTTAACATTTAATTTAGAAGCTATATACCTTGAATATTCATCTTGATATATGGGGTTTAGTGTTTTTAAATACTCATTGGTTTCTTTTAATGCTTTTTGTTTATTTAAAGGTTCTGTTAAATCATATTTATTTACTATTGAATCAATAACAAAGGGTATAAAGTTCTGCGAGTTGTTAAACATAGTATTTAACTCTTCCACTTTACCTTCTTGAACCATATCCGCAGGATCTTTTCCTTCCCCAAAAATGACTACACCACCTTCAAATTCACTGTGACTTAACATAACACTTGCTTTGTAAGCTGCATTTAACCCAGCTTTATCCCCATCATAAGCAACAATAACTTTGGGTTCACCCCTTTTTAATAAAGGTAGGTGGTCAGCAGTTAGCGCGGTTCCCAAAGTAGCAACAGCATTATCAAAACCTGCTTGATGTAACATAATTACATCTAAATATCCTTCTGTAATAATGATTTGGTTGTTTTTATATATTTTTTCTTTGGCCAAACTATAGCCATACAAAAGGCGAGACTTATTAAATACTTTTGTTTGAGGTGAATTTACATACTTTGCATTATGCCCAGTAATGGTTCTGCCACCAAAACCAACAATTTTTCCATTTAAAGCATGTATGGGAAAAGTAATTCTTTCAATGAAACGAGAGTACAAGCCATTAGTTCCAGTATCAATAACTCCTAGGTCTTTTGCGTCAGCCAGATTAAGGAAATTATTTTTGAGATAGTTTATGGTATCTGAGGATGCTGGGGCATAGCCAATTTCAAACTTTTCAATGGAAAACTCTGAAATACCACGATTTAAAATATATTGTTTTGCTGTATTATTTGAAACAAATAATTTTTGATAATATTGATTAATATTCTCTAAAACTTTTATATCTTGCTTTTTTTCATTTTTATTATCATACTCTAATTGAACATTAACCATTGAAGCCAATTTTTCCAAAGCTTCTGGGTAATTAAGTTTTTCATATTCCATCACAAACTTGATAGAGTCACCCCCTACTCCACATCCAAAGCAATGATATATTTGCTTTGAAGGGCTTATAACAAAAGACGGTGTTTTTTCTCCATGGAAAGGACAACAAGCTTTAAAATTTGCGCCTGCTTTTTTTATTTCTAAAAATTGTGATATAACATCTACAACATCCAAATGATTTTGTAGATTTTCAATTGAGCTTTTCGTAATCATGTGCGATTATACTGTTTTGTCACTTTAGGTAACCTCTACAAATTTGATCTTTCTTTTAAGATTATTATTTATTTATTTGATTTGTTTTAAATCTCCTTTTATTTATAATAAACTTTATAATTTTATGTTAACATAAATCTATTTTATTCGTTTTAAGGTGTTTATTTGAATGGTTTAGTTTTAGAATATAGAGATCCTCTTTTTGGAATCATTGTATTGTTTACTCTTATTTTTGTTATTTCTTTTCTTACATACTCATTTAGTATGTATAAAGAAAAAAAAGCAAGAAGAGAGTACCGAAAACTATTTAAACGATTTGAACTGGGGAAATTAAAAGAAGATGATTATGTACACTTATATCAGACCTATAACCTTCCCTTTGATTCAGTCATACTCTTAGCATCGACTTTTATACATAAAGGTGATTTTACAAAAGCCATATCTGTTTATCTAACCTTACTTGAACATGTAAACGATAGAGTTAAAAAAGAGGAATTACTTGAATTATTAGGGTCAACTTATTTTAAAGCTGGACTTTTACAACGAAGTAAAGATATTTTTTTAAAAGTGCTTAAGTTTTCACCTAGAAACAAACATGCACTGACCTATTTATTAATTTGTTACGAAAAACTAAAAGAATTTGATAAGGCTTATGAAGTTACAGAATCACTAGACGAGTTAAGAGTTAATATCTCACGGGAAAAAGTTTACCTTGAAGCAATGAGTATTATTAATGACCCGATAAACTCCTTTGACAAAAAGTGTAAACAGTTGTTAGAATTGTTTGCGGCAAATAAATTAATAGAAAGAGTAGTTGTTCAATATTTGCTACAATTTAACAAAACTTTTTTTTGGAATAATATCAATTTATTTAACACAAGTATTTCAATGGATTTGTTATGGTATTTATCATTTGATGATATAGATTTTGACTCAGTTAGTAAAAATGAATTTTTATTAGAACTTTATTCAGCCAAAGGGTATATTAAAGAAGGTATTCAAAGTAAAATATTTGAACTTAATATTCTAACTACATTACAAAAAGATAAGTCCAATCAACAAGCAGATTTGAATTTTGAATTTATATGTAATAAATGTAAACATATCTACCCTATTTATGAAAATAGATGTCCCCATTGTCACTCAATTTTATCATTTCAAATTGAATTAGAAATTACAAAGAATTATATTGATGAAAATCAATCTTTACAATAAAAGATGTGATATACTTGCACGCGAAGATACAGAAAATTAAAAACAAGGAGAAACTATGACAGACTACGTAAAATTAGAACAGTGTTTGGATTATCAGTTTAAAAACAAAAATCTAATAATCGAAGCACTTACCCATAAAAGTTTCAAAAAATCTTACAATAATGAAAGATTAGAATTTTTAGGAGATGCTGTATTAAATTTAATTGTTGGAGAATACTTATATACCAAGTTCCCAAAATCAAACGAAGGTGAATTATCAAAAATAAGAGCATCTTTGGTTAATGAAACTGGTTTTACAAAACTTGCAAATGACATTAAATTGGGTGATTATATTTATTTATCAGTTGCCGAAGAAAGAAATAAAGGTCGTACAAAAGCGTCTATATTATCAGATGCCTTTGAAGCAATCATGGGTGCTGTATATTTAGAATCTGGCATTGAAATTTTAAAAGTAATCATATTAAGACTTTTAGAAAATTCTTATGAGCAAATAAACTTGGATGTATTATTTAGTGACTTTAAAACAGCTCTACAAGAAATAACACAAGCAGAGTTTGGCTCCATTCCAGAATATAAGTTAGAAGGTTCTTATGGGCCTGATCATCAAAAAGAATTTGAAGTTTCAATTTGTATTGATGGAAAAACCTATGGTAAAGCCATGGGGAAAAGTAAAAAACTAGCACAACAAGCTGTTGCAAAAATTGCCCTTGATATTCTAAAGGAAAAAGTTTAAATGAATAGTTTTGGTCAAAAATTTAAATTCTCAACTTTTGGAGAAAGCCATGGAAAAGCACTTGGATGTTTAATTGATGGAGTGCCAGCAGGTATTAAAATTGATCTTGAATTTATTCAAAATGAGATGGATAGAAGAAAACCGGGAAAAAATGTTTATGCAACTACCCGAAAAGAAGGTGATAAAGTTGAAATTTTAAGTGGCGTATTTGAAGGTGTTACAACAGGAACTTCCATTGCTATGATTATTTTTAATGAAAACCAAAAAAGTAAAGATTATTCTAATATAAAAGATTTGTTTCGTCCAGGACATGCAGACTTTACCTATTGGAATAAATACGGAATCAGAGATTACAGAGGTGGAGGACGAAGTAGTGCAAGGGAGACAGCTGCAAGAGTTGCAGCAGGTGCTGTTGCAAAATTACTTTTAAATGAAATCGGTGTTGTTATTCAAAGTGGTATTTGTGCCATTGAAACAATTGAAGCCAATGAATATGACTTCAATCATGCCCAAAACTCTGAAATATTTGCACTTGATAAAAATGAAGAACAAAATCAAAAAGATGCCATTATTTCTGCTAAGAAAAAACACAACTCAGTAGGTGGAGTTGCCCTTGTTAATGTTAAAAATACGCCTGTTGGTTTGGGTGAACCTATATATTTCAAACTTGACGCACAAATAGCCAATGCTATGATGAGTATCAATGCGGTTAAAGCAGTTGAAATTGGAGATGGTATTGAATCAACTAAAGTTAAAGGTTATGATAACAATGACCAAATAAGATTAGATGGTTTCAAATCCAATCACAGTGGAGGAATACTGGGTGGAATTTCAAATGGCGATGATATCAATGTCAAAGTTCACTTCAAAGCAACACCATCTGTATTTATAAAACAAGACACAATTGATACAAATGATAATGAAGTTACTTGTGAGTTAAAAGGAAGACATGATCCATGTGTTGCTATTAGAGGAAGTGTGGTGGCAGAATCGATGATGGCATTAGTGCTGGCAGACATGCTCATACTAAACATGGGAGCACAAATTAGTCATATAAAAAAAGTATATAATT
>MAAG01000141.1 GCA_002163065.1 Arcobacter sp. 31_11_sub10_T18 | reverse complement strand
GCAATATTTTGAGCAAAGGGAGTATATCGAGAGAGTGTATTTGTACCTTTTTCCCATGCACCATGAACTATGATATTTAATGTATTTTCAACATCCCCTTGGGCTTCATAATATTGGATACATTCACCACCTGCAAAAATAAAACCTGTGTTTTTGCTCATACACTCTTCTTTAGAAACTGTTACAGCAAATAGTTGGATTGTAAAAATAAAGAGCATAATAGAAGCGAATACTTTTTGAATCATATCTCATCCTTGAACATATTATTTAATATGGATTTACAGCAATATAACCCTCAACTTGTCTCTCAATTAGTTCCACTATTCCTGCTTGCACAAAGGAAACATCATTTATAAAATCACTTTCTTTCCAATGCATACTCTCCATTGTGTTTCTACATCCAATAAACTCAACATCATATTCCATAAGAGATTGGATTCGCAATAAGGTTTGTTTGTCATAATCTTTTTTTATAGCTCTCATTCCTGGTCCATAAGTTACAACTACTACATTAAGAGTTTGGGCTGGGTATTCTTTTAGAATATTATAAATCATTCCAAGAGTTTGATTCACTCTTTTTATATCAGCGTAATATAATTGGACAACCACTTTTCGCTGGACTTCAAAAGTGGGTTCGGGATTTGAAAATGAAGATTGAGCAAAAGAAAAAACACCAAAACATAATAAGAATAAAGCTTTAAACATACTATTTCTCATCACCCTATCCTTAACTCGCAATTTTTTTATTTACTTTATATTCAATAACGCGTTCCACTTTGTGATTTCGCTCTATGATTCCACCTTCAAGGACTTTACAATACAAACCTCTCACATCACGTACTAGAAAGGGTAAAGAGGCATTAAAAATAGCTAGATGTTTGCAGATAGTACATTTTTGAGTCACCTGAAGTACTACCGAATTTATTTTAAAAATAGTCCCGATAGGATAATCATGAGGATTAAAATCAAAAGTGATATTCTCACCCATACTTCCCCATATCAAATGAATATCATGTTGTCTTGCTATTTCATAAGCGGCCAGGCCTACAATCATCACAGATTTATCCAAGTCATATCCCGCAAACTTATCGTCTTGTATTCCATAGCCTTTAAGAATTGTTAGTTTCTCAACCAAAGGTCGGGGAAGACCTGATTGTCCTTTTTGTGCACTATAAGTATGTAGTATTTTTCCAATATTTTTCATGTTAATTAATATTTTCCTTTAAAATTTCAAAAAAGTCTTCTTTACTCCAACTTCCAGGATACTGTTTCAAAAACTTACCTTCCTTTGATACAATAAAAAACGTAGGCGTCATTTTTTTATAAACTTTATTTAAATCAAAAGGTAAAGAGTTTTCATCCACATCTACTTTCATAAATTTATAATTTTTACTGATTTGCTTTTGGACACTTTTGAGACCTAATACTTCTTTGTCCATTTTTTTACAAAAGTAGCATGTTTTAGACGTAGCGTATACGATAAATAACTTGTCTTTATTTTTAACATCAGCTATTAATTTTGTTTCATTGTATTTAGAACTTAAGTGTTCTTTTTTTGTCAAATTACTGGCTTCGTAGTTTTTTGAATATTTCATGAAGAAAATTGAAAGGTTTATATATTCTTCTTCACTTAACTCATCTTTCATACTTGCTTTTTTATCAAAAAACTCAAATACATACTCATCTGAAATACTGTTGCCATTATTAGGTGTTGAAAGATAATCTATTAGATACTCTTCTATTTCTATTTGTTGCATTTCAGGGTCTTCTTTATCCCCAATACGTTTTGATCCATCCATAATATCAAAAGCAATCATATTAACAGTAGGTGCTGTGAGCTTGTACAATTCATTGTTCTTTTCAAAAAAATTCACTTTTAAATCTTTGATAGATATAAATTGCCTATGGCAAGAAGCACATTTGTTTTCAAAGGTTTTTTTCCCTTCTTCAAAAGAAGCAAATAAACCCATGGCTAATATAAAAAATAGTAATACACTTTTTTTGAACATCTTATAGCATCCTTTATCAACTTAAAAGATGTTTCACTCACTTAAAACATCTATTAAATTGAAACATAGAAAAACTCTTTGTAAGTTTCTCTATGTTTTGTGATTTTTTATTTTTGATTTGCACTAAGCAATGCCTGGATTACCTTTAACACCTACGATATCAGGACTATCGACTTTTAAATTTTCAATATGTTTGATATTTTGCAAATAGGTTTCAACTGTTTCCCAAATAGGCTCACCAGGAGATTTTGAACCAACAGTTGACCAACCTGCAACTTTATAAGTTTTGCTGGCTTGTATTTTTTTACCATTTTTTGTTAGCTCAATATTACTGATTCTTTGTCCCATGGCTGCAGTTGGATCAATTCGGTATGAAATTCCACCAGTCCTGACCATATCTCCACCTTGTTGATAAAAAGGATCCGCATTAAATAAATTATCAGCAACATCTTCAAGTATCAATTTAAGGGTTTCACCGGTCATATCTCTTGCATAGGTTTCAGGATACGTAATGGCTGTTTGAGTCATCAAGTCATCAAAACTTATGGCATCTCCTGGCATAATTGTGGTGCCCCATCTAAATCCAGGGGAGAGAGAAATATCTGCACCTTTTACATCAATTAATGCATCACAGATAACTTGATCCCAAGAACCATTAAAGTTTCCACGTCTAAACAAAGTTTCATCTGTTGTTGCTATAGTTCGATTTAAATCTTTTAAAAATGGATTTCGAACTTCTTGTATATAATTTTTCATCTCTTTATTTTCAGGTATTAAATCAGAGAAAATTGGAAGAAGAGTAAATTTAAAGTCTTTTATTTTTCCATTTTGAATATCTAAATCCAAGACATTTAAAAATTTACCATTACTTCCTGCGTTACATACATACGTTGTACCACTTGAATTTTTAACAGGAACTGCTTCAGGAACCCCATCGTGAGTATGTCCACCCATGATAAAGTCTATTCCAGTACATACTTGTGCCATTTTTTGATCAACATCAAAACCATTATGAGATAGAACAATCACAGCATCAGGTTTCTCTTCATCTCTAATAGTATCAACCAGTTCTTGCATTTCATCGGTTCTAATTCCAAAAGTCCATTCAGGAATAAAACGTTGAGGATTGGCAATAGTTGTATATGGAAAAGCTTGTCCAATAATAGCCACTCTTGCATTACCCATTTTCTTGATCGTATATGGTTTAAAAGCAAGTCCTGAATCTTCATCATAAGCATCAGCACCTTCCATAAGTGCATCTTCCTTAACAAAAACATTTTGTGCTAAAAACTCTGCATTTAAATCTTTGATATTGGATAAAATTTCCTCTGCCTTATAAGTAAACTCCCAATGTCCAACAGCAACATCAACACCCAGTTTATTCATAGCTCCTACCATGTCTTTACCTCTGGTGTAAAGTGCCGTTGCACTTCCTTGCCAAGTATCTCCACCATCAAGTAAAAGTGTTTTTTCAAAACCAAAGTTATTTCGTAAGTGATCAACCACCGTTTTAATTTGTGCAAAACCACCAACACGACCCATAACTTTTGCATGTTTTTCAAACTCAACACTAGAAAAAGCATACTCTAAACGTTTGTTACCTCTGATTCCATAATAATCCAACAGTTTCTCACCAACGATATGTGGTGGTTTTCCATAGTTATCAAAAAATCCAAGATTTACACTGGGTTCTCTAAAATACACAGGTAATAGTTGAGCATGACTATCTGTCATGTGTAAAAGTCTTACATTTCCAAAATTTTTAAGTTTATAATAATCTTCAGCTCTATTGGTTGGAGCCATACGTGTATGAGAATTTGCAAATACAGGTGCTGCA
Source organism: Arcobacter sp. 31_11_sub10_T18 (assembly GCA_002163065.1). Taxonomy (GTDB): domain Bacteria; phylum Campylobacterota; class Campylobacteria; order Campylobacterales; family Arcobacteraceae; genus MAAG01. Next base: position 332 of record MAAG01000141.1, on the reverse strand, counting down.
CCAAGTACTGCCATCATATATATAAATTCTCTTCTGCTTAGTTTACTCATGTTATTACCTTTTTATTATCTTATTGTCCAGTACCCATAACTGTAAAACCCATAGATGTCCATGCTTGCATACCACCTCTATAGTATTTGATTTTTGAGCTGGGGTAGTTCATTTTTAGGAGTGAAAATTTTGAATTTTTAACCATAGCGGGAGTTTGTCCACACCAATATCCATTGCAATAAACTACCATTGTTTTAGCTTTTGAAAAATCAAGTGAATTATCATCTTTGATTTCAACATTTAAGTTGTCTTCCATAGCTTCTATAGCATCTTCTTTATTA
>MAAG01000133.1 GCA_002163065.1 Arcobacter sp. 31_11_sub10_T18 | reverse complement strand
ATTATTACATATAATGAAATGGAGAATCTCATTTGGACCGATGACAACATCATGACAGCCAATGCAATGAGATTATTTGCAAAAAACTTCAGAAAGAAACTACCCCCAGAAACCTTGAAAAATGTACAAGGTATTGGGTATCAATTGGTACTTAGTTAGTAATTACTGAGTCTTTTCATTAAGAGCTACATAGTTATCGTTAGCTCTTAACTCTTCCAGTTTACTCATATACCCATGCCCTAAATAGACAATATAAAAGACTGTTGAAAACAGTGTAATAAAGGGTATCATTGAAACAAAATATAATAACAGTGTTCTTGTTCTAAATAAACCACTGTGTTTCGCTTTTAAATAATAAGATTCTTCTTTGGTCATAATCGTTGAAATTACATCAAAATTCAACAACTTATGAAATAAATAATACAGAGGTAAATTAAAAGCAATAATATTAACCAATGGAATAAAATAAAAAGGTATCAACACAATAAATAGAAGAATCATTACTAGTATAGACTTTATAGATACGTAAGCAACAGAATAAAGACTCCCATAACCTTTAAACTCTAGAGTAGGATAATGCCTTTTTTGAATGACACTTAAAATCATGGGCGTTAAAAAACCAATAATAAGTAATGATATAAATACTGAAAACATCATAACAATGATACTCCCAATTGTGTAAATTAAAAAACTTGCCAACCATGAAGTAAGAGAATACTTTAATAAAAAGTCAATAATACCTTGACCAAAATAAGTTTCACTACTCTCAGTGTTATTAACAACACCATTACTATCTACTGTTGTGTTAGACGTTTCCACGTGAACTACTTGGTTTTCTAAACTATTAATTCCAATATCAGCAGCAGTAAAAAACATCATGTAAAGTATAATCATAGTAATAATCAGAGGATAAAATGCAATTTTTATAATTGGTTTTGTAAAAAAGTCTTTTAAACTTGTAGAGATTATTGTAAATTCGTTCATTAAATTTCCTATGCTACTTTACTATCAAATCGCGTTCTATATGAACATTTTTGACATAATTCTTCTTTAACACTAAACTTTCTAAATGCTTGTTGAATAGCCACGACTCTCTTACTAGTTAAGATATCTCCCAGTGGTTCTTCACTTGAATTACCCAAGTTAATAACCGCATCTTTATCTAAACAGCAAGGGATGACATCCCCATTGGCAAGTATTCCAAAATGGGAATCCAAACCATAACAAAAACCTTTATCAGAGACAAATTTATTATTTAAACTTGGCCAGGCAAAATAATCATCAAAGTTAAAAAATATTTTTCTTGCAACTCTAATATTTTTAGGTTTATTTTTATAAATATCGTCACTGTCAATTTTTGAATCAAAATATTTATTGGCCTTCTCAAAAACAATACGGTTAAACTCCCTTGCACTTTGAGTATCGTCTAAATTCCAAATACGAAGATTAATAAAAAATTCACTTTTATTATCTAAGGCATATTGGCAAAATTCAAAGATAGGATTTAAGTAAGCATCAATATCTTTTTTAAAATCATTGGCATTAAAACTATTGATAGAAAAGTTAATTTGTTTCAGAGTTTTATGGATTAATGTTTTAAACTGTTTTGATTTAAGATGACTGGCTGCAGTTGTGATGTTTACTTTCAAGTTATGTTTTTCACTTATGTCTAAGTATTCATTTAAATTTGAAAGCACCAAAGGGTCACCTACAATATGATAGGCCAATTCTTTGGTAAAGTGTTTTACTTCATTATTGATTTTGTCAAATAAATCAAGTGACATTGTTTCATTTTGTCTAATTTTGGGTGGACAAAATGAACATTTGAGATTACATATATTTGTGATTTCCACATGTACTTTTTTAAACTTTTTTATAATATTCCTCTAACTGTATAAATATAACTATTAACTAGACTTCTTTATATTTATCTCTAATAACTAAAAATTCATCTAAATTTTTCATAAACAAATCAACCAACATAGGATCAAAGTGTATACCACGCTGTTCTTTAAATAGATCCAGTATTCTATCTAATTCCCAAGCTTTTTTGTATACTCTATCACTACCTAAGGCATCAAATACATCTGCAATAGCAGTTATTCTTCCAAAAATATGAATATCTTCACCTTTTAGGCTTTTAGGATAACCACTTCCATTCCATTTTTCATGATGGGTATAAGAAATAATTGCTGCAGCTTTTAAAATAGGTCTTTTAGATGATTTTAAGATATTATATCCAATTTCACTATGGGTTTTCATAATTTCCCACTCATCTGCTGTATGTTTACCTGGTTTATTTAAAACTGAATCAGGAATTCCAACTTTACCAATATCATGCATAGGAGAAGCTGTGAATAAAATATTCACATCATCAGTTGGCAAACCATATTTTAAACCCAATAATCGGGAGTACTCAGCAACCCTTTTTACGTGGTTTCCAGTTTCCAAACTTCTGGTTTCACCAATCTCACCCATTCTATAAATCAGCTCTCGCTGGGTCTCTTCTAATTCATTATGAAGTTGAACAACTTGAGTAATATCATGTCTAATACCCAAATACTCTACAATTTCATCTTTTGAATCTCGAAGAGGTACTATAGTTACATTGGAGTAATTATCTTTACCAGATTTGGATTTTGTAAGAATTTTACCTTTCCATATCTGACCTGATTCTATTACTTTCCAAACACGTCGATAAAATCGTTCTGGAATATCCGGATGATTCAAGATAGAATAAGGTTTTCCTATTAACTCACTTTCACTGTATTCATAGGTTTCATAAAACAGTTCATTTGCATAAGAAATATTTCTTTGTTTATCAATTTTAACAAAAATATTACTTTCATTTATAGCAGTTTCATAATCTTTGGAAATTTTGATTGCTTCTTGTAAGTCATTCCCTTTAATATTACTTTGTTCTCTAAAATACTCTTTACTGGTTTCTAAATCAGTAATATCATGTCGTAATGCAATAAACTCCATTACATTTCCATCTAAATCCAAAATAGGTTTAACCGTTGTATCTACAAAATAAATATCACCATTTTTCTTTTGATTTTTAATAACCCCACGCCAGGTGGTTTTTTCATTTCTAATCTTTTCCCAAGTACTGTTAAACTCTTCTGTTGACATATCAGAGTGTCTAACAAATTCATAAGTTTTACCTTCAAGTTCTTCCATAGTATAACCTGAAATTTCCTCAAAGTGCCTGTTCACATAGGTAATTTTACCATCTAAGTCTGTTTTTGAAATCAAAGAACTTTCATCAACAATATCTTTGTATTGTTCAAGTATATTTTTAATACTCTCATTTTCTTGTTTTAAATTAAGTGTTCGAGCCATCTTACCAAGTGTTTTGATTAAAATACCAAAATCCAAAGGTTTGGTTAGATAGTTGTTAATTCCTAAATTAATGGCTTCAAATAAAGATTCAGAATCATTAAAAGCAGTAATAACAATAATAGGTATCTCAGAATTTTCATCACGAATGAGTTTTGCCATTTCAGTACCTGTCATATTTGGCATCTGAATGTCAGTGATTATTAAATCAGGAGAGTACTTTTTATATAAGTCAAAACCTTCACTACCGTCTTCACCCACATATAAGTTTTTAACTTTGCCCTTTAAAAAGAATTCTACCATTCCACGGGTATTTTCATCATCTTCTAAATATAATATTCTTAAGTCTTTTATATACTGCAAAATAATCTTATTATTTTCACTCATTGATATATCCCCAAAATTGAATTATTTTAACTTCATAGTATAATTCTTTATCAATTTGTCTTTGCTTAAATAGGTAATATCTTTTAGTATGTTGAAAGATTAATAAATGCTCCAAATATTAAAATAAAAATTTTTATAGTTTTATTTTATAAATTTTTATTGTGGGTTCGTCAATTATTATACTGAAGAGCTTTTTATTGTAATTGCCCAATATGGCAAGTTTTATAAACGTTGAATTGTAGTTTCTCTCATCAAGAAGAATCATTTTTCTCTGACTTTCCATAAAAATCAATGATAAAGAAGCTTTATTATCAATACTTTTTACTTCTGTTTTAAAGACATCATTTTTATCATAAAAAGTTTTAACAAATCTTTTCAGAAAAGTTTTTTTATTATTAATTGATATTGTTCCGTTTTTAATGTCAACATGAATATTTTACCCCAAATCAATAAATTCATTATTCTCAATGTAATTGTCCGTTTGATAAATAAAACTTTTTCTAATTGGATTACCTGTAGTTAAATTTATATTTGAAAATCTCTCAATAGTGGGATAAATACTTAA